>PEAL01000225.1 GCA_002753725.1 Deltaproteobacteria bacterium | reverse complement strand
TTTTAATACCGGGGCTTTTCACTCTTTCATTTATAACTATGGAATGCTTGAAAATTAACTTTCCCATTTGCATAAGTCGGACAGGTCCGACCTGTCCCATTGGGTAACTTATTTTTCGAGTATTCTTTGTCTATAGGTTTTTTACAAAAAAATCCTTTTTTTTTCTTTAGCAATCTTTTTTATCTTTATGATATGCTATAGAAAAAAATATTAATAAAGGAGTATGACATGTTATTTCGCCAGTTTTTATTGATGATTTCATTTTTATTCATTTCATCAGTCATTGTTTCTGCCGCTGACTATCAGCTAAACCGCCCAGTTTTCAGCGGCGGTGGCGGCCATTTAACCAATACACAGTTTCAAATGAGAACTGTTGTCATTGGTCAGAACATGACGCCCATGCAATTGTCAAATGGAAATTATTCCACGCAGGCAAATTCCGGTTATGTGTTAATGCTTGCGCCGAACAATGCCCCAAAATTTAAGGGCATTGATGACTATTACGTTGCCGATAATTTAACTGTTAATCCGGCTGAATTTAATGGCGCCAGTATTGGTGACATTTTAAACCAAATGTCAAATACCTATTCTGATATTGATCCTGACACTGATTTTGGCCTGGCATTAACCGGTATCAGTAATGCCAATGGACAATGGCAGTACAGTACAGACAATGGACAGTCCTGGTCAGATATTTTTGTGGTTTCAGATGAAAACGCATTGTTGCTGGCTGATGATGAGCTGACACGTTTAAGGTTTAAACCCAATATGGATTATATGGGCGGTTATCCAGGCGATGTGACCTTTCGTATATGGGACCAATATCGAGGCAATACTGGAGATACCAATGTAAACCTGGATGATTCATCCTGGGTATACACTGTGAGTGAAGCCAGCGGTATTCTGATCGGCAATATCATGGCTGTTCCGATGGCAGTGCCTTCAATGAATATTTGGGGGTTTTTCTTGTTTTTTGGATTACTTCTATTCTACAGTTTGAAACTAATCCGGCAAAGATTGAAACCTGTTTATTTGGGTTAAAACCGCTGCGAATATACTCATAAAGGGCGACTTCCAAAAGTCGGTTATTCTATCGATAATTATTGAAACAAGATAAATTCTGGAAAATCCAAGAACAGATGTAAAAAAAATCAACAATGATGTTCATGAATATTCCTCGCAATAAACCAATTCCCTGGGAGAGTAAACAATGAATCCGAAATCAAAAAAGCGAATACTGTATGGCAATGCCAGCTATAAGGAAATCGTTCATAAAAATGGATATTTTGTAGATAAAACTCATTATATTAAAAAATTAGAAAACATTGAAGACCCAGTTTTCCTTCGACCCAGAAGATTTGGTAAATCCTTATGGTGCAATATTCTAGAATGCTACTACGATATTAACCAAAAAGATGATTTTGAACATCTATTTGGCCAGACATATATTGGCCAGAACCCAACGCTCATGAAAAATTCATATTTTGTGCTTCATCTGGATTTCTCAGTGATTGAACCAGATCAGTCAGTTTCTACCATAGAAGAAAATTTCAATCATGAATGCAATCTTTGTATGGATGTCATATTAGAATTATATAAACAGTGGTTCCAAGAAAAAATATCCATTGACATGAATAAAAGCGCAACATTAAATATCAATACAATTCTCTCTTTTATCAGAAAACACAGGCTGCCTTTGCTTTATGTTATTATAGATGAATATGATAATTTTGCCAATCAACTGGTTCTAAGCAATAAAACCGAACGTTATGATGAACTGACAGGCGATGACAGTTTTTTGAAACCATTCTTTAAAACACTTAAAAAAGGTCGCAAAGATGGCAGTATTGCCAATGTATTTATTACAGGTGTTCTTCCTATCACTTTGGATGACCTGGCATCTGGATTTAATATTGCCGATTTTTTGACACTGGACCCTGATTTTGAATGCATGTTAGGATTTATTCAGTCTGAAGTCGATCAACTACTGGATGACATATATCACGATTATGATATCGATCCTGATTCCCGAAAAGAAGTTGGCACTGTTATAAAAACCCATTACAATGGTTACCACTTTGTTGATCCTTCGGGTGAAGCGCTTTATAATTCAACAATTCTGATGTTTTTTTTGAAATGGTTTATTCAAAAAAATGAAATCCCGGAAAATTTAACTGATTTAAATTTACGAACAGATTTATCATGGGTTAAACGTATTACCGGTAAAAACCCTGAAAAAACGAAAGAAGTGATTCAGACCTTAAATATTGGCAATTTAATTCCATACGATAAAAAAACATTGATATCCAAATTCAATATGTCCCAATTTTTTGACAAAAGTTTTTTTCCTGTTTCATTTTTTTATCTGGGCATGTTGACCCGACACGATGATTTTTCATTAAAATTACCCAATCTGAACATGCAGCAAATATTTGCGGAATATTTCAACGAAATTCAAAACATCGACGTATCAACCCTCTATCAGGACATGATGCAGCGTTTTATCAATCATCCGGATTTACCGCGCCTGTTTGCAGATTACTGGCAATTGTATATTACACAATTACCTGAGGCCATATTTTCAAAGGTCAATGAAAATTTTTACCGCACCACTTTTTTTGAATTATGCAGCCGCCACATATCCAAATGGTTTACCTGGAATATGGAACGTTCGTATCCAAAAGGACGTACCGATCTTGAATTTGTAGGCAAATACAATGAAAAATTTGCAAATTTGCGGATTGTCATTGAGTTTAAATATTTTTCCAATACGAAATTTAAGGCGTTTAAATGCAACATTGATGATTTTCAATTACAAAAGAATGATGCACTTCAATTGAAACAATACATTGTTGATATAAATAAAGAATGGCCCAGGGCAACGATTGAACCCTATTTAATTTATTGTTTTGGAAATCAAGGGTTTAAAGTTTTTTCGCTGGTTTGACATCCCTGAATTTTTTATACATTGAAAATTATTTCCATAAAAAATATTCCTAATATTAGGAATTGGGGCAAACCTTAAATTGTGAATTATAATTATGGTTTATAGTATAGTGCTGTTGAATTTTTTACAATTCACAATTCAAGATTTGCCCCCAATTCCCCAATTTTTTGAGAAAAACAAGGAGTTTATTCATGACAAAAAAAACAATCATTATTTTCTTCGTACTTACCGGCATTGTCAGCAATGCCTTTTCATCAAATCAGATATCTTTTTCCATTCCTGACAGTCCTAATTATTATTCAAGCACCTGGTATGATGCCAATTGGGCTTCAATAGATGTCAGCAATGAGGCTTTTATCAGTGATTGGTCTATCACGTTTACATGGGTAGCTGATGATTATCCTGAAGATGCAACCTTTTATGCGCTTTCTCCTTCAGACACTCAAATTGTTATCAGTTCAGGGGTGACGAGCGGCACTTACACGATAACATCAAGCAGCTTCAACAATGAACCCACAAATGGTATATGGTATTTATGGATTGATGACAGCTATAATGATGGTGGCTGTGGCGCAGTCGATATTACCATGTCAATCGTGCTAAGTGCTTCATTAATTGTAAATATACCAGAAAAAGCAGCCGAGGGCATGGAAAGCATCACAGGAACTGTCATCGCAAATCAAGCTCCGGAAAAAGACATCATCGTTCAGTTGCATTCAAATAATACCGAAAGACTTGCTGTGCAATCAGAAACAACAATAAAGGCTGGAGAAGACCGAGCGGATTTCTCAATGTCCATTGTGGATGATCAACTGTTAAATGGATCTTCTGAGGTTCAAATTCTGGCATCCGCACCCAATTATATTTCAGGCACAGCCAATTTAATTATTGATGACAATGAGTCTGCCAGTCTTACTTTAATGCTTCCTGATGAAGTAATCAATGGAAATACCATTCAAGCAAAAATAGGCATTGATCAAAATCTGGATTTAGATACGAAGATTCAATTATTAAATGCAACAGATATAAATATACAACCAGAAACAGTTCTTATGCCTGCTGGTATATCAGAAATCACTTTTGACCTGACGTTCCTTGGAGAAAACATTGCACAATCCATTTCAATTACGCCTTCTGTTGCAAACTGGGAAGTTTATGGTGATACGATCAATTTCATTCCAAAGATGATCTCAGAAAGTGAACGACAGGCTTTGATTGACTTATATAACAGTACTGATGGTGCCAATTGGTATAATAGTGAAAACTGGTTGAGCGAACGTGGGACTGAATGTTCATGGCGTGGTGTATATTGTGTTGATATTGAAACAGGAAAGCATGTCAAAAGAATTGTATTGTCAAACAATAACCTGACTGGAGAAATTTTAGCGTCCATTGACAATCTTCAAAATCTTTCAGAGCTTGAATTATATGGGAACAACTTGACCAGTCTGCCTGAGAGTTTGGGTAACCTGCAAAATCTTTCATCTCTTAAATTATATAACAACCAATTGAGAAGCCTGCCTGAAAGTTTTGGCAATCTTCAAAATCTTTCATCTCTTTCTTTGTTCAACAACCAATTAAGCAGCCTGCCTGAAAGTTTTGGCAATCTTCAAAATCTTTCATTTTTGGAATTATATAACAATTATTTGATCAGCTTGCCTGAAAGTATCGGTAATCTTCAAAATCTTTCATCTCTGATTTCATATAACAATTACTTCACCACCCTGCCTGAAAGTTTTGGCAATCTTCAAAAGCTTTCATATCTAAATTTATCTGACAACGAATTAATCAGTCTGCCTGAAAGTTTTGGTAATCTTGTAAATCTTTCAAACCTTAATTTATCTATAAACGAATTAATCAGTCTGCCTGAAAGTTTTGGCAGTCTTCAAAATCTTTCATATCTGGATTTATTTAACAACGAATTGATCAGTCTGCCTGAAAGTTTTGGCAATCTTGTAAAGCTTTCAAATCTAAATTTATTAGATAACGAATTAGTCAGCCTGCCTGATAGTTTTGGCAATCTTCAAAATCTTTCATATCTTAAATTAGAGAACAACCACTTGATCAATCTACCTGAAAGTATTGGCAATCTTGTAAAGCTTTCAAATCTAAATTTATCTAAGAACGAATTAGTCAGCCTGCCTGAAAGTTTTGGCAATCTTCAAAATCTTTCAACCCTTAATTTATTGATGAACGAATTGATCAGCTTACCTGAGAGTTTTGGCGATCTGAAAAATCTTTCATCTCTTTATTTAACGAACAACAAATTGATCAGCCTGCCTGAGAGTTTTGGCGATCTGAAAAAGCTTTCATTTCTTTATTTAACGAATAACAAATTGATTTGCCTGCCTGAAAATTTTGGCAATCTCCAAAATCTTTCATTTTTAGAAATAGATAACAACCAATTGAAAAACCTGCCTGAGAGTTTTGGCAATCTTCAAAAACTTTCATCTTTAGAAATAGATAACAACCAATTGAAGAACTTGCCTGATAGTTTTGGCAATCTTCAAAATCTTTCATCTCTTAATTTAAATAAAAACGAATTGATCAGCCTGCCTGAGAGTTTTGTCAATCTCCAAAATCTTTCAAAGCTGTATTTATTTGACAACAAATTAACCAGTCTGCCTGAGAGTTTTGGCAATCTTCAAAATCTTTCAACGCTGCTTTTACCAAATAACGAATTAACCCTTCTGCCTGAGAGTCTTGGCAATCTTCAAAAGCTATCATCTCTTACATTACAGAACAACAAATTGAGCAGTCTGCCTGAGAGTTTTGTCAATCTTCAAAATCTTTCATTTTTTAATTTAGATAACATGCAATTGACCAGCCTGCCTGAGAGTATTGATAAACTTCAAAATCTTACATCTATTATTTTATCTAACAACAAATTGAGCAGCCTGCCTGAAAGTTTTGGCAATCTTCAAAATCTTTCAGCTCTGGATTTATCTAACAACGAATTGACCCATCTGCCTGAGAGTTTTGACAATCTTCAATCTCTTAAAATGCTAAATGTATCTAACAACAAATTGGCCCGTTTGCCTGAGAGTTTTGGCAATATTGAATCTCTTGAAGATCTTTACTTATCTGACAACGCATTGAGCATCTTGCCTGAAAGTTTTGTCAATCTTAACAATCTTTCAAAACTAAATTTATCTGGCAACGAATTGAGCAGTCTGCCTGAAAGTTTTGGCAATCTTAACAATCTTTCAGAACTAATTTTATCTAACAACACATTGAGCAGCCTGCCTGACAATTTTACATCACTGGATAAATATGATGATAAAGATAATAATAAACTGACACACCTTGACATATCAACCAATCAACTGGATAATTTACCCCAGAATTTTGAAGACTTAATAAATATTGATTATCTGGATATCTCTATCAATAAGATAAAAATACTTCCCCAGAATATTGGAAATTTGACGAAACTAAGATATTTGAATATTTCCAGAAATCAAATACAAGTTTTACCCGAGAGTATAGACAAATGTACGCCTCTTTCAACGCTTAACATCTCATTTAATAAACTCAAAAGTATTCCTTCAAGTATTGGGGATCTCAAGGTTCTTCAATTTCTCGATATATCGAATAATATCATTGAAGAAGTCCCGGAATCATTGAAAAATCTATCAAACTTAAAAGAGATTAACTTATCTCACAATAAACTTCAGGAAATACCATATCAACTGTCTGATATTATAAGTTTGCAAGAGATAAATTTATCCGAAAATTTGATAACAGAAATCAAAGATGAAATACAATATTTCACCAATTTATTGACATTGAATTTGTCAAATAATCATTTACAGATATCTGACAAGATAGAAAAGTTAAGCAATCTTCAATCCCTTGTTTTGTCTGGATGTTATCTGTTAGAAAATGAACTACCTGCCGCGCTTTTTAATTTGAGCAATTTAAGATATCTCTCATTGAGTGATAACATTCTTTATAAAATTCCTGAAAATCTTTATAAATTAAAAAGCCTGATTACATTAAATCTTGAAAATAATTTTTTCTCTGGCAATATAGATGAATCACTTTTCCATCTTTTAAATCTACGATCACTTGATTTATCAGTAGAATTTCCTGGGAATAACCCTTTGCAAGGCGACATCCCTTTAGAATTGTCAAAACTAAAAAACCTTATTTATCTGGATTTAGATGGAACAAAACTATACACAACCTCTCCTGCTCTGGAAAAATTTATCACTGATATAAACCCTAAATGGAACAATGAACCTCCTGAATTAATTGAACGTAGTGACCTATGCATTAAATCTATCACCTCAAGCAGTGACAATATGAGATTTCCTCTGAATTCAAAAATTTCCATTTTAGTTGCCATGACCCAACCAGTAACGCTGACTGGTGGAGAATTAATTATCACCCTTGAAACCGGAGACACCGATCGCGTTATTTATGCCCCGCCTTTTGCCTTATCCAATACTGCAACAGCCATTTACACAGTTCAGGAAGGTGATTTTTCCAAAGGTTTAAATGTCAAATCCATTATTTTGGCAGATGGCGCAAGTCTAACCAATGAAGATGGAGAACCGGTGGATTTAGCCTTAATACCTGATATAAATCTGGCTGCAAGGCAAAAAATCTATGTAGATGGCACTCTCCCATCATTAGAAATAATTGATCCCAACAATCCATGTGAAGAAAATCTTTATAAAATTACAGGCACAGCAGCAGATCTATCCAAAGATTTTTCAGTGACATTGACCATTTTTGACGAACAGAACAATCCCTTTCCTTCTGAAGTGAAAAATTTCTTTAAAAACGCATCTGAAAACTGGGCGTTTGATACCGCCCAATTTAACTTGCAGAAGGATGCATCCTACAGGATTCAGGTGGATGTCAAAGATTTTGTCGGAAACATCAACACCCTTTCACGGTCTGTGACCTTTGGAAAAAAGCCTTCCACAATTGTTCCGCATCTATCCCAAAAGACCATTGTTTTTGGGCAAACCATTATTGTTACAGGAAATATCAGCCCACCTGAAAGCCTGATTGGCGAAGAAGTCATTATAAAACTGGTATCACCTTCTGGCAAAGAACCTGGAAGAAAAGTCAATGCAAATGAAGATGGCAGTTTTGAATATGTACTCCAGTGCAGTGACATTGATCAGGCCGGCTTATGGCAAGTTGTCGCGCTTTGGGATGGCACCAGTTGCCTGGACCCGGCAATCAGTGAGCCCCAAATTCTCACAGTTGAAAAGGCATCATGTAATGTTGCCCTTGATGCCACACAGATTTCAGTCAAGCTGGGGGATCAGGTTTCTATTGCAGGTCAGGTCATGCCAGAATATTACTGTGAAGGCCACATGATCAATATTCCTGTCGATCTGATGGTTTCCGGCCCAAAAGGGATCAATGAAATTGAACTTCAAACCAATAATTCAGCGGGACAGTTTATTCAAAGCAATTATACTGGATTCGATTCATTGGGTGAATGGCAAATTGCTGCATCGGTGAAAAACAATTCCTATCTCGCATCTTTTTCTGACATGATTCATATAAATGTCGTTGAAACCGCTGGTTATGCAATCATTGTTCAAGGAAAAATTGCTGCTGAAGAAGGTCTGGCTTCTCATAATAAAACGGCCAATGATGTGTATCACAATCTTAAATTACGCGGGATTTTAGATAAAGATATTCTCTATTTTAACTATGATACTGATCAGGCTTCTTACAAAATTACTGATCAAATACTGAACCAGTTATCCAATGAAGACATTCCTGAAAACATCATTGAAAGTTTAAAAGATATTAAAGATATTGAATTCAGCA
>PEAL01000032.1 GCA_002753725.1 Deltaproteobacteria bacterium | reverse complement strand
TCAGGGCTATATTTTATTACTTATTTACCCAGGGCGATGCCCTGGGCTGTTATTTTCCGCCCTTTCAGGGCTAAGAAAAGCATAGTCTTATTAAATAAAGTGCAACTTTTTTGTGTTGCACCCGTCATTGTTTAATTAATTAATGATCGCCATTGAATATTTTGATATGAATCAATCACACCGATGTGGGATACGTTCAGAACAAAACCTGTCGCATGCATATAGGGCCGTTTCCTTGCATGTAAGGTTCCATATACAATGATATCCTGGTTTTCATATGCAGCCAATTGCGATGGATGAATTCCTGGAAATATGGAATATCGTTTTTCAAGAACCAGAATGGTACGATCAATAGCCAAAGGTGAAACGGGCCAATGAAGAAATGGATACCGAGACCGAGTAAGCCCTTGATTTTTTTCTAAAAAAATAGCATTTCGTCTGGCATAGCGGATAATAAAAAAGCCAGGACGATTGTGAATGTTTTCAAACGATGGCTTTGGATAATGATGCCAGATCTGATCCAGTTCCATGGGGCCAATCGCTAATGATGGTGTATTCATTTGTTTTTGGATTTGCCTGGCAATAGACAGGTCGCAGGGTCTTTGTTTTTCATCCTCAAAATGATTACTGTAGATAACCAGGGGAATCATCACTAGCATAATAGCAGCACTTACAGGTATCAACCAAAATAGTTTCGGATGGTTTTGCCAGATAATCGCTGAAGGGTTTTCATCAATGGTTGGTTGATAAAACAGCAGAAATCCTTGTGTTATTCCTTTTGCTGTGATCATGTATAAAAAGATATCGCTGCCAATTTTAACCCGTTCTCCACCATCGCATCCCACCATGGGAATTGAAAAGAGGATACCGAATATATACAGGAAAGAAAAAATACTCAACGGTGACGGAAACTCCACGAGTATAAACAAACATCCAGCAATAAGCCCGCAACATAAAAAATGGATGGGAAAAAAATAAAAGGATATAATGCTCATGAAAAGAAAAACAAGCAATCTCGGATTTTTATAAAAAAATAACAGGCTTTTTTTTATGCCTGTAAAGAATATAAAAAAAAGAAAAATAATACACCAGTGAAAAGGAGAGAGCATGTTTCCGCTGAATGCATTGGGGATCGTCTTGAAATAGTTAACATATCCTTTCAAGCAGGCAATAAAAAAATTCATGGGTTTATCTAAGAATAAAGTCAAACATTGTTGAAAAATAACACGATCGATTTCTTCTGGTGAACGGCCTGAATTGATGGAATCTTGAATAATTGGGTCATCATAAATAGCTGTCCATCCCTTTCCACCAACAACCTGACCATAAAGCGTTTTAGAATTATTCGCATATCGCTGCCCTGGTGAATTGAAAAGCCAGGTGGCTGTGGGTTGAAAGGCATAACCTGCTACAATCGAAACCAATAGAGCGATGAATAATTGTTTTCGGGTCAAATCAATTGAACGGTGTAAATTCCATGAAAATTTTTTTAGAGTTTCCCGAGGGATAAAGGCGGCTAAAAAGGGAAGCGTCGCAAGAGTCATTACACACCAGGGGCGTGTTGCCTGTGAAAGGCCTGACATAAAATAACCTGCTAAAAGCATGGGGAAAAAGGTTGTTTCAAGAGAGGCCCATATCAAGGCCATGCAGATAATCAAAAATGCCATGCCTAAATTTTCAGTTAAAAAAACAGTGACAAAGTCGGTTCGCCACAAAATCAAACAAGCAATAAAAAAAAATCCAGCATAATAAGACTGGCTCAGATTTGTTTTTAATATCAAAAAAGCCATGCCTATGCACGTTGAAGATAATAGCAATTGAATAAAAATGAAATACAGATAATCGCCTGACATCATTCCGGCAAAGCAGGATAAAAATAAAGGATATAAAGGCCGACAGGTGGGCACTCCCGTTAGTTTTTCCCCATCAGCAATTTGAAAAGCACCATCGATCCATGCTTTAGCATCTGACCAGGGAATCACGCCAATACGAAAGATATTATCTGTATAGCTATGGTGAAGCGTAGGGGCAATATCGTTTAATTTTAAAAAAAATACAAACAAAACAATGGCCGCCCAGTGAATGCACAGGATCAGTGGTTTTGTTGATTTTTTTTTCATAGATGGATGTTGCGTCCTTGTACTCTAAATTGTAAGCGCTATTTCAAAATGGCGATTGCAATCTTTAGGTTATGTTGTACCCAATTTCATAAAGACCAAAATTTACAGCAATTTTTGTGCCTGATTATCTGTTTATTTAAAACCATGAATAACCCTATTTTAAAAGATTTGATTTTTCTGCAAATGAAAAAAGGGAATTTGTCTGAACAAAGAGGCGGGAATTTATATGAGCGCTATAGGTTTTAACAGTTGATGAATCGATTGTACCACTCGATTAGCCGTTTTTCCATCCCATAGTTCAGGAATTTTACTGTATTTTACAGGATGTTCAAGAGCTTGATAAAACTCGGATTCAAGGTTTTCAACGGTACAAAGTCGGTTCGTACCTTGTTCAATTGTAATGGGTCGTTCGGTATTGGGACGAATCGTCAGACATGGGACACCAAGATAGGTTGTTTCTTCCTGTAGTCCACCAGAATCTGTTATTACCATAGAAGTGTGAAAAATCAGATTCATAAAAGGGATATATGCCATTGGCGGGGTCAAGATTATGTTTGTACAATTTTTTAACGAATCAAGGAGTTGAAAACGTTTTAATTGTTTTTCAGTTCTTGGATGAACGGAAAAAACCAGTGGCATTTTCTCTGACAGTCGCAACAAAATTTGAATGATATTTTCTAATTGATGATGTCGATCAACATTGGCTGGGCGGTGAAGTGTTACTATCCCAAAAGATTGGTGAAAAAGATTCATTTGATGGACTGTCTTTTCAGCTTCAATTCTGGAACGTGTCAACTCAATAGCATCAATCATAATATTGCCGACACGCTCAATGCGGTTCTGTGGAATACCTTCAGCGATCAAATTTTTATCACCATCAGGTGAGGGGGTCCATAACCGGTGGCACACATGATCGGTACAAATACGGTTGATTTCTTCAGGCATTGAATGATCAAAAGACCGTAAGCCTGCCTCTAAATGTGCCACCAAAATTTCCAACTTAACCGCAGCCAATGATGCGGCAAGCGTTGAATTGACATCACCGACAACAACGACAAGATCGGGCTGTTGATCCATTAAGAGTCTTTCATAGGCGATCATGACCTGTCCGGTTTGCTCAGCATGTGAACCACTGCCAACATTTAGATGATAATCTGGTGACGGAAGATTCAAGTCACGAAAAAAAGCATCTGACATGTTTGGATCGTAATGCTGCCCTGTGTGAATAATTTCAGGTCTCGCCCATTTCTGTTTTTTGAGGGAGTGATACAGAGGAGCGATTTTCATAAAATTAGGCCGGGCAGCAGCGATCAAATGGATTTTTTTGATATGTTGGGTCATGTTACCACCTGAATTAATAAGCCCATTTAAAAACACCCAACCCCAAAATATTCATAATAATGGGAACGGTATATATGATTCCCAATGTAATGAGTTTTTGCTGTATCGTTTTTAACCACATAACAAATATGGCTGCACAGAAAAAATGGAAATACCCGATTAAAAAAATTAACCAGACACCTTGAAAGGAACGTTCCCAAAAAGAATATTCCCAAACCAGAAGACCACCTTTATTTAAGAAACATTCAATAAAGACACTAAATGCAGAATATGCGATGGCCCAGAACCATTTTTCAGGAAGCCCCAATATGTTGATCTTCTTGTCTTCACTCAGTGTATTATAATAAATAATGCCCATAATACTGAACATAAACATGATTTCTATGTTCCAGCCAACCATTGTCCGAAGCGCAGTATCTCCTGGGGCCGTCCAGAATGCTGAACGGCCGGTAAGAACCATTACCCAACTGTTCCAGGTTTCATTGAAAAAGTCCACGCCAAAAATAGTAGCCCCTGCAAAAACAGCATCCCAATTTCCGCTTTGCTTTGCTTGTTTAACTTCCTGGGTATAAATGTAAAAAACAAAGGCAAGCATAGGGACAACATACCATTTCAACATTGATAAATCTCTTAAACCATCAAGCGCTCTAATGGTCGCATCAGTCATTATTAACCTCCTTGTTAAAGCAATTTTATTAAAGCAATATTGATACTCATTGAAGCAATAAACAAAGCAACAACCCATTTAATAATCGTATTTTGCATGGATACCATTCTGACATCCATTTGTGCAAATGCAGTCCTGACCTGTTCAAATTTTTTATCATTTAAAGCTTGATTTTTAGCCATTTCTTGACGGATATCCGCAAATTCTTTAGCCATTTCTTGACGGATATCCGCAAATTCTTTAGCCATTTCTTGACGGATATCCGCAAATTCTTTAGCCATTTCTTGACGGATATCCGCAAATTCTTTAGCCACTTCTTGACGGAAATCCGCAAATTCTTTAGCCACTTCTTGACGGAAATCCGCAAATTCTTTATCAACGTAGTTCCTGAAATCAGCAAACTTCTTATCCACTTCCTGCCTGAAATCAGCTAATTCATTGCTAATTTTCTGCTTGAAATCAACAAACTTTTTGCCCACATCTTTTCTGAAATCTGATATGTCGTCTTGCAATTCATGGGAGATATTATTAATATCATCCTTTGATGCAAGATTAGTTTCAATCAAACCTTTCAAAGCCTCAGAATGCGCCAAAGCCTGTGATTCTGGGAGATTTGCATCTCTCAGTTTTTTTACATATGCATAAGTGTCAAAAGCAATAAGTGCGGCCATACATACCTCCTTACTGTATTTTTTGAATCAGCTGTAGGTTCAATTTGCTATTGATAATCGTAACTTGTATCTCTCCGACTTTGTCAAAAGTTTTAGCAACATTCCTGATGTATCCTGCTAATCTGATAGTGTTTCGATAATATTTGAAATGACGGCATCTGCTTTTTCAGTTTCAATTTGACAGGTTCCCACTTTAAAATGTCCGCCACCACCATATTTCAGCATCAATGAACCGACATCTTTTTGACTGGATCGATTGATAATACTATGGCCAACAGAAAGAACAACATTTTGTTTATTTAACCCCCAGAATGCTTTTACCGAAACGTTTTGATCAGGATACAGCGCGTATTCAATAAATCGATTCCCTACAACGGTTTCAGATTGATTGCGGTAGTCAATCACCATCACATTTTTTTCTGTTCTGGTATGATTTTTTATGATCTCTTTATATCGCTCCTGATGTTTAAAATACAAGTCTTTTCTTTCGACAATATCTGGAATTTCCAGGATATCCTGAATTGGCATTGACCGACAGTATTTAATCGTATCGCGCATTAATTCAAGGTGGTCAATACGAAAATCTTTATACCGTCCAAGCCCCGTTCGAACATCTATAATAAATGCCAAAAGTATCCAGTCTCGAGGATTTAACACATCTTCTTGTGTTAGATCCGCAGGATCGTATTTGTCGATGGCCCACATTAAACCACTGTCATCGAATTTTTTAAGCTCTTTGGGGCCATTATAATAATCATATACAACTCTTGCACAACTGGGAGACAAGCGTGCAAATCCTCTATAAGCACGGGTTAAACTGCCATAGCCAGCATTCTTATTCAATTGAAGTCGTTCCAGCTCAGTAGAATGATGATCAAACCATAAGCCACAGCCATGACTGTAAGGCACATTTGCAAGAACATCATTTTTTGACAAGCTTAATTTTCCATCCTGAATGTCTTTGGGATGCATGAATAAATAATCTTCAATAATGCCAAGTTCTTCCAATAAAACAGCACAGGCAAGGCCATCAAAATCAGGTCTGGTAACTAAACGCATAACAATGATACCTCCTTATCTTATGTATTGCATGATTCGTCATAATCATCTTTTTCTGGCCAAATAACAAAAAAAAAGATGATTGTCGAATGAATCATAAATTTTGCACATTCAATGCCATGACTAAAAAAGGAAAAAAATAATTCTCTATCGCTAATTATTCAAAAAACCATTCTCAAGTATATAATTATTATGATTGATTTTTTTATAAAAGTAACTTAAACAATATGGATTATTTCAAAACATAATAACCTGGTATTCTATACTTGTGAATAGAATATTTTCCTCTGGTATCGATCATGAGAGTAACTCAAAAAGCAATCAGCCTTTTGTTCATTATTTTTTCAATCCCTGTCTGGGCAACAAACACAGACCTAACCATTCACACGCACTCAGGAACAGAAAAACGTATTGTGGGTGGAACAGAAGTCAAACGTGCGTTTTGGCCCTGGATGGCAGCATTGGTTGAACGTAATACATCCCCCTTATCTGATGCCTTTTTTTGTGGTGGCATACTTATTCACCCCCGATGGATGTTAACGGCGGCCCATTGTGTTGAAAATCTTTTACCATATGATTTTGAAGTCATTCTCAATGCACACGATTTGGAAACAGATCAAGGAGATCCCTACCCGATCCGTCAAATTCTTATTCATCCTGAATTTGATAACATTGGGTTAGAAAATGATATCGCCTTGATTCAACTTAAAAATGCAGCAACGTACCCAATCATTCAACCCATGCCATCTCATGATATTCTGCCTGATGTTTCAGGGGTTGTTATTGGCTGGGGGAAACTATCTGAATATGGTCTTTTTTCTACAAAACTTCAACAGGTCAATGTTCCGATTGTATCCAATGACGTCTGTCAGGCTGCATTTCAAAAGGATCAACCCAATATTTTTATCTCCCCTAAGTTAATATGTGCGGGAAATGAGAATGGAGGAAAAGATGCCTGTCATGGAGACAGTGGGGGGCCTCTCATTCTTCGTCATGCAAATAATTGGGTACTGGCTGGAATCGTAAGCTGGGGGCAAGGTTGTGCGCGGCCAGGTTATTATGGCGTATACACTCGTGTCTCCATGTATCTTGACTTTATTGAACAGAATGTCCCTTCAATAACGCTCACTGGCCAAGTAAGCGCCATAATCGATGGTCAACATTCTGTCGCCATTCCCCAGGCCTTTATCCAATTAGTCGATACAGAATACAAAACATACACAAATGAAAATGGATACTACTCCTTTGATGTGCCCTCTGGTATTTACAACATTTCAATTAACGCTGATAAATATCTTCCATCAATCAGGGGCATCAATCTTTGCCAGCGTAAAAAAATTGTCTACTACAATCTTGTACTTTCAATGAAAACAGTCGCTGATAGTGACGGTAATGGAATGATCACCCTTGCAGATATTATCGCTATTCTTCAAAAAATATCAGAGAATTAATGATGCGCTACCGGTAACAAATAGAACATATTTTATTTTGATCTATTTGTTTTCTTTACTATCTGTTTTCGTGACGTTTCCAGTCTCTGCCATAACTTTTGAAATAATTAACTGCATTTGCTGAAAATCTTTGATCTTAGGATCGTACGCCAACGCTTTTTGAAAATGAGCAGCGCCTTCTTTCTGACGTTTAAGGTATTGGTATAAAACCACACCTAAATTTTTATGGGCCATTGCCCAATCGGGCCTCAATTCAATGGCTTTTTCAAATGCTGATCTTGCTTCTTCATACAATTTTTTATTGAGTGCGACAATACCAACATTAAAATGGATGACAGGATTTGTCGAATCAAAGCTGGCCGCCATACGAAAAGAATTCAGGGCAAGATCTAATTTTCTCTGTTTCATATAAATATTAGCAACATTATTATGCACTTTAGCGTAGTCCGGTTTGATATCGACAACCCGCTGGTAAGTTTTCAAGGCATTGTCATAGTCATTGACATTGCCATAAGCAACACCTAAGTTCAGCATTGCATTCATATGAAAAGGATAAACTTCAATCACTTTTTTTAACGCTTCAATCCCATTTTTAGCATCACCGGATTCAATGTATGCCCGTCCCATGTACGACAATATTTTTCGACGATATGGGTTTAAAGAAATAGCATTTTCAGCTTCACGAATGACCCCGCGCCACAGCTTGGCTTTTTCTGCTGAAGTGATTCGAAGATAAAAACGATCACACTCCAACCATTTTTTTTCTAAACTATACAGTTGGGTGACGCAAATAAATGTCACAAAAATCAGTGTAATTGAAGCAACCGGAAAAAATTGAATATAGGATGGTTTCGTATAATGCACATACAAAGCGCCAATAACAGCAAGATATATCATCAACAGCAATGGTGGTAGGGCTCGCTGAAAAGGAAAACTGAAAAAAGCATTAACATGTAGCCCTGCAATACACACCGCTATCCCAATAATAGTAAATCGATTTTCTTTCTCATGATCCAAAATACGCTTAATCATATAGATGGTTCCCACTGCAAACATCAACAAGAAAAGCATACCAATAGTTCCCGTTTCAGACCATGTTTGAATATAATCATTGTGCGCATTGGTTAACTGAAATTGTTCACTGAACCATCGTTCAACAACGACTTTACGAAAATATAAGGGATAATAGACTTTATGATTTCCAAGTCCCACGCCTTTAATAAAATAATCTTTGATCATTTCCCAACTGTTTCGAAAAATGGCAAAGCGACCGGCGAAAGAGGATTCTCTGCCTTCAGTTTTCTTTTTAACGGCTTCAACAATTTCCTCAGCATCGGGTTGATCTTTTTTCTCCTTGCCAGTAACATCAATCTTAATGGAATCATCGGCTTCTTCAATGGTCAGGAGTTTTTTGGCGTCCTTTATAACTCTGTTATACTGCCTTGCCAGTTCCCATGAAAAGCCTTGAGAATTAAAATGAATCATTACAACAGTCAGGACAAGGGCTGCAATCAATGCCAAAACTTTATTCCGATTCCAGATAATCCGGTGATCAAGGGTTCTTCGATTCCAGTACAATAAACCGCCAAAAAGAATAATTTCTACAACAAAGGCCAACCAGCCAGCTCGTGCCCGTGTATAAAATAAAAATGCAGTCATTAATGCAGTTGTCAGTGCAAAAAACCAATGAGAAACATGTGTTTTACTGCTTAAAAAGAAACCAATCGCTAAAGGGATGGTCAAAACCATATAATGCGCCGCCATATTCTTATTAGCAAATGTCGCGGATGGTTTTGCCACTTGAGGCACCCAGGTGACATCAAATAAATACTGACCAATACCCAGCAATGCAACAGCAATTCCTGAGACAAGAACAGCCATTAAGATATACATACATTCCTGTTTATTTTTCATGCTATGAAAAAACAGTAAAAAGGCCATAAAAGGTCCGATCCACATCAACCATGTCACAACACCTTCAAATACGTTCGCTGCCCAACTCATTGTAACTGCTGACCATATAAGAAACAAAACAAGTGGAATATGAATGGGCAATAAATAAAGCCTGCTTTGACGGTATAAACTTTCCTTAATTAACCAGACGATAATCAACGACAATGAGCCAATTCGAATAAACATAGATTGTGGTAAATTGGCAAAGTCATAAATGCCATTGATAATATAAAATGGTGCCACACAAATAAATGCTATTTTTAATGCCAGAAAAATCCAATCAACTGTCAATGCAGCATTTTGATTGAATGCATGTGCATTTTGTTGGTCATTTTGAATCGTATTGTTCAAAACCTGTTCAACAGCGTGAACAGGAATCAATAATTGATCTGCAATTTCACTGGCTGAATAAATGCTTGATAATCGTTTAACTTGTTTGATTTTTTTGTTTGATAATTGCATATTTTTTCTCAAATATTTTCGTTTGTCAGAGGTTATTTTTCGAGTATTCCTAAGCTCATTAATATGTTCCGAAGATTTAATCAACACTAAAATCGGTAGTTCAGGCCAACAAGAAAAGCTGGATATTTGACATGATTTACATTGCCTAAACCCAATGTCCAGGATAATTCAAGATTTGAAAAAATATCAGGGGTGATATAAACATCTGCGCCTGCTCCAAGCTTTGTGGAAAACCCCCAATCGTTTTCTTTTATACTTTTGCTATCCTCTTCGGCATGAATGTCCGCTTTCATTTGTGTATTCATCAATCCTATTCCAAACAGCCCATACGGCTGAACCGGCCCAGGCTGTGGGTATCTGAATCTTCCTTGAACAGCCAGATGCAAAACATCCACTTTAACCGTTCGTAAATGCGTGTCATCTTTAAATGGAAAGACATATTCGAACACTGTTTCTCCTGTCAGATATTCATTTAAAATCATCCCAGCCCGCAACTGAAAACCAAAAGTACTACCATAATCCAATGAAACAGGCCGCAAAAAATGATCTTCAGCTTGAGACTCATCCAGTTGACTGATGATCGGTCCGATGGAAAAACCAACATAAAAAGGATTACTTTCAGCGTAAACCGAAGGAGCAGTTATGATACTGAATACCCCTGCCATTATCCAACAGAGCCATATTTCTTTCAAGTATTGATGGTTCATTTGATGTCCCCCTGTCGTAAAAAGGAAAATCCCTCTCACTTTCAAATGAAAGAAAGAGGGATTTTGGTGAACGATACCATTGTCTGGTTAATTTACGTTATCACATAAGTTGAAAGATGATACTTTATATTTGATCAGGCCAATGGCTCCAATCATAATTGTTAAAACAATGAAAATAAGTAATGAATGTACAGAGGTTGTTTGTACTGTGGAAATAAAACAACGACGTTGTGACGTATTTGAAATATCAGGCTTGAGGCGGGGCAAGTCGTCGTCGATAATGTCCTGACCAACGCCAAATACAGTTAAATGGCGTACCTTAAATTTGACATAACCCATTTGAGCGGATGGAACAATATCCGCTGTTGGAATCTTACTCACTGCACCTGATAAAAAGGACTCAAGGGTCTGAGCGTAGAATATAAAATATTTTCCTGATAGAAGATCCTGTTCACTGATATCATCAGAAATTTTAAAATCTATAACCAAATCGTTTATGATTTCAGCAGCCAAAGTAATCTCTAACAATTGTCCTTCAGATTTGGATGCATGCGTCGCAGATGTCTTAATAATCTTCATTTCAATTTTTGCAGATTTATCAATTGATTTTGGCTGAATCTTAATAGACGCCGTTTGAAGCCCACTTGTGTTTTGAACTTTGACATCAGCCCCATAATCAACCGAAACATTAACTGAAATTTGTTCTTTTGCTTCAGGTAATTGCATATCTAATATGATATTTTCGGATGATGGTACTATTATATCTTTATCTGCATAATAATCTTTCATGGAGGCAACGATGACAAAAGGAAACGAGGGAACCGTATCAAAACCGATAAAAAAGCTTCCATCATTTTTTGCAACCGTTGACTGACTCTCCTGATTATTATCATTCGGATGAACAGTGTAAACTTTTACAACAGGATTACTGGTGATCAGATTTATAGCTTTTCCTTCGGCAAGCACTTTTCCCGTAATGGTGTAAGCATATCCTATTTCCGAAATTGTCCGCATTGTTTGATCCTCAAGTTCAACTTTAAACCCTACAGGCGCATCTGAATCCATTGAAAAAGTTTTGTTTTCAGGGACATAACCTGTTTTTTCCAAATTGAAAAAGTACTTATCAGATGACAATAATTTCGGCAAAACCAATGAATATCTACCGTCAGCATCTGTTTTTGAGACCTGTACATCAGAAATTTCAGGGTAAACAACATTGACATTAACATCTTCTAAGGCATTCAAATCGTCATCTTTTACCCTCCCACTATAGGTTGTACAATTCAATGTTAACGGTATGGTTTCCGATGACAAGCTCGTATTTCCTGCCTCGTCTGTTGCCGCGCCTTCAGGAATTTTCAATGTCATAAATCCGCATTCTAATGGATAAATAACAGCTTGATAGGTTAAACCTTCTGTGAGCATCTGGAATGTATGAATGCTCCCATTCTGAATGACGATATCTGTTTGTTCAAAAGAACGAACCTTTTCACTCATTTGTACTGTCAAGGTTATTGGTTGTATTGTATTTAATGTTCTCTCGTCAGGATCAACCCCAAGGGAAACTGTCGGGCGTACAGTATCATAAACACGTTGGAATGATTGTTGAAACTGATTGGAATTACCGGCATTATCTTTCAATACACCCGCATTGACTGCAATCAAAATTTCGCCCTGATTGCCTGGAATGATATTAAAGGTATATTGATTCCCACTTCCTTGAAAATTAGCGATTGTTCCATTGCTAACGTTTAACTGATTGGATGAAAAACCGAAAACAGGTTCGGTGAGTGTCAATGTAATTGGTATAAGACTTGAGTTAGTCGTTGAAGACGCAGAAGATCCCAAATAGGCAATTTCGGGTGCAATGGAATCATAAATCACCGAAAAAGATGGCGTTAATGCGATATTTCCTTTACCCAGGTAATCCTTTACACGGTTGGCTGGCAACTCGACGTTGACCGGCCCCTGATTGATTGGTGACAGATTCAATTTATAGGTATATGCATTAATCGCTTGTAATGTATTGAACACACCATTTTGAAGAGCAAAATCTCCTTTTTCCAAACCGCTGACTGGTTTTGAAAAAACGAGTGTAAGTTCCATTGGAGAAACAGCACTCGATACACCAAGATTGGATTGAATTTGCGGCACAGGAGCAAGGTTATCATAAACACGTAATGGGTTTGGCAAGACCTGAACACTCTGACTTCCAGCCAAATATTCAATAACCGCAGATATCAATTTTTTCCCAGATTCAGTGGATGGTATTTGTAGTTGATAAGAAAAAGAAATAGGGCTTACAGGAGCTGTTTCCCATTCGAAGATAAGTTGATTGTCAGTAATACCAGGTTCAATGTTTGAAGACGAATCAACATAAGTCCAGTTCTCTGGTATTGTTACTGAAAGCTTGAGATCAGAGTTCTGCAAATCTCCTGAGTATACAATTGAATGATTAATGGTAACCGTTGATCCTGGAGTATAAAAATAAACCCCTCCGGATGATGGCAATATCATTGATTGACGCGCAACAAAATCGCCTCCTGTAATCGTAATAGGATCAGGTATTGCTTTTTCAGTTAGTTGCTTGTCAAATCTATAATAGGATAATTCACTGGAAATTGATACATCATCTGTTCCTGTTGGTGTACCGGGAATGAATACATATGAAAAAACAATGGGACTTGATGGAATATTATCAATCCATTTGAACAAAATACTATTTCCATTTTTAACAATATCAGATGGTTGCCCTGTTCCGCTCATTTTTGTCAATGCCCAGTTCTCAGGTATGGATAAGGATAGTTGCATATTTGAAAGCGTATCAGATGAACCATTATAGGTAATAATGGTATCAACCGGTAATTCCATATTCGGAATATAAATGGTTTCACAATGATGTTCTACAGAAAGAACGGCAGGTTCAAGTAACAGATCTTTTGGGAGCAACTGGGTTGAACGCTCGATACCATTGGAAAATCGATATTTTACAGTTGCAGTGATCATTTCAGAAGAATTCGCCCCTGATGGTGGAATGACATCGTATGTAAAAGATATGGTATGGCTTGATATATTGAACCAGGCAAACTGTAAGGTTCCGGAAGAGCCTTGATCAGGAACAATGCCCGTTACAGCAGAAACAGGGGCGCTATCTCCGTACGCATGATCAAATGTCCAATTTTCAGGTAGATGAACAATTAAACCAACGGCTGTAAAGGTATTGAATGTATCCGTATCTGTTGACAAATGAATATCGACATCGATGGGAACAGAATGCCCTGGAAGATAGACATCTTTGCTGGAATGTATCGCAATAACGCTTTGTTCAAACGCGATAATTGTGGCATCCACCTGAAGTTCAGATTGATCGGTATATCGGTATTTTACATTTGCAGGTAAAACATAACGGCCTGATGCATTTTCAGGTACTTGAAGCGCATAAATAAACGATAAACTTTCCAAAGATTTAAAATTTTCTTTGGGTGCCCAGGCGAAACCAAGGATATTGTCTTTGTCCAGTCGGATAACATCCGGCACATTGGTTCCCCAAACAGAATCAAAACTCCATCCATCGGGTAATTCAAGTTCATACCCCATTGCAGTACACCCTGTTTTAAAGCGAATTTTCACTGATACGATATAGTCATTTCCTGGAAGATATCCACTGGCATCTGTCTGAACAGTTGGTGTCACTTGATCAGGATCGACAAAAACCGTTCTTTCAGCCACTTGTTCGTTGCCAGCACGGTCAGAAATCTCATAGATGACTTTGTATTGTCCAACCAATTGATCATTCACCTGATTATCAACTTGAATCTGGTTTGAAATATCGCCATCGATAGTGTCTATTGCAACTGCTCCTTGATCTATATACGTTTCACCGACTTCTATTCGAAGAATTTCACTGCCTTGAATTTCTAATTCAGGTGGCATGGAATCATACGTTCGAACATAAGGCACAGACTGAACATTTTTATTTCCAGCGATATCCACGGCAATCGCTGATGGTATTGAAATAGAAACTTCGCCTTGATTATTTGGAACAACATGGACAATAAAAACCGGGTTTCCAGAATTATCAAAACTTTCTACAATGGCATTATTTGTTGTAGAGATATCATTGACAACAAAATTAAGAACAGGTTCGGAAAACAGAATTGTCAGGACCCAAGGGGATGTTTTTGAAAATTCAGGAATACTTGATGCTATGCTGACAGTCGGTTGGGTCTGATCCACCATTATTTCAAAAGGCGTTGCAGGCTCATTGCCATTTCCTAATTGATCAAAAGCACTGTTTTGAGGAATATTAACCGATACATTCCCATCTTGCTCAGGTGTGACTTTAAACGTATACACAGAAGGACCGCCTGCAAAGGCAAAAATTGAACCATTAGAAACAAGTAGATCTGAGGCCTGAAAACCCGACACAGGTTTGCTAAAAGTTACAGTCATTGGTATGGCATTGCTTGCCGTTGGACTGCTCAAATTAGAATGAATATTCACAGTTGGCGCCTGGATATTATATAAAATTAGCGGATCAGGATAAGCAGGTTCAATGTTTTCACCATGACTTTCATCGCCAATTCGATAAACCGCCATTGCAGCTATTTCTGCTACACCTTCAGCGTCTTCAGAAATTTGTAACGTATATGAAAATTGAATGGGACTCTGTGGCGGTTGTGCCCAGGAAAATTCAATTCCATATTCAGGCGTTTCAACAATCATACCGCCCGTATTCGACAGGAATGACCATCCTTCAGGTAGTCCAACCCTGTATCCTAAAGCTGCTAATCGATTGGGGTTATTATCATCAACGAAAAATTCATCTGAATATTGAATGGTGTTATTCATCGTTATTTTCTGCCCAGGGGTATACCAGGTTATACCACCAGACAGGTCTGAAAGCACTGAGTGCGATACGAGAAATTTACCTTCTGTGACTGTCAATACAGCAGGACTGGCTGGTACACTTTTTCTATCGCCCAATCTTTGATAAAGGACTGTTGCAGATATATTTTTTGCTGTTTCTGTGTAAGCATCCGGTATCAATTGATATGTAAAATTAATCGGGCTTTGCGGAATTGATGTCCAGGCAAAATCAATTTGACCCGCCGTTGCGGTAATATCATCTGGAATACTCCCTAAAACACCTGTTGTGTATTCCCAACCATCAGGAATTTCAACATGATAGGCTAAATTTGCCAGTTCTCCATTATAGTCAATCACATTGTTTACGATAAAAGGCAGTCCCGCAACATATGTTTTACTGGCATTTTGCGTGGCATTGACATATGCGGGTTCAATTAACAATTGTTTTGGCAACATATTCACTTGAAGCGGGTCATTATTTTCATGCACGAAATAAAGAATGGATTGAATATCAACCGTATCTGTAGAGGTATCTGCCGATTTAAGAAAGTAAACAAAAGCAATATTTTCAGGAATAGTCGTCCATTTAAAAACAATCTGATCATTTTCCCCGACAGTCGGTTCACTATCAGGCACGTTTGTACCCGTTGCCCTCAGATATTCCCATCCTTCGGGTAAAGTCACTTCCAGTATCAATTCTGAAATATTTCCAGTATAAGCAATCGTGTTTGAAACCGAGAGTTCCTCCCCAGCGTCATAGGGGCCAGTTAAGTTAGTGTGTTTAGCAAGAACTTCAACAGCCTGTGAACCTGTATTTTCTGTCTGAATAATTTCAGTTTGATCGGTAAACCGGTACTTCAATGTTCCTATAAGATCAACTTTACCTGTAGCGTTCATGGGGGAAAGAACTTTATAGGTGACTGAAATTTTTTCACTGGCAAGATCAAACCAGGCAAATGATAGTTTATTGGTTAAAGCATTATATTGGACTTCGGGTAATGATCCGCCCCCCGCTTCAACACTTCTGTATTCAAAACCGTCTGGCAACTGTATTTCACACCCCAATGCCGTTAAAAAACCGGTAAACACAATTTCAAGGTCAACATCGATTTCACTTCCAGGGATAAAAAAGACCTCTGTTTCATGAATGACGGACATTGTTTCAGGTATTTTTTCAAAGGATACATTAAGGATATAATTCTTTTTAATTGATGCAAGAATGATTGTATGTTGTGTCAGTTGAAGCGGTTCATCATTCAATATCAGAGAAGAAACACGATACCCACGATCCGGCGTAATATTGACAGTTAAACTATTCCCATAAAACACCGTTTGTGAGCCAGGGACAACGGTTCCATTTTCTCCGGAGATCACTGTAATATCAAATTCAATTCGTTTAAAGGTTACAATTAAATGAATATTTTCAACTGAATGATCAACTAAATACGTATTTCCAGTTAGCGTCAGCGGCTCATTATTTATTGACAATTGATCAATTTCATACCCTTCCTCAGGTATTATTTGAAATTCAACCGATTCTCCATGAGAAACAACAGAATCACTTAAAGAAACCGTTCCATTTTCGCCGTATTGAACAGTCATTGAATAATATTGTTCTTTTTGGGCAACAAGTAGTGGATTCGGTTGTGCATATTCATTCATCAAAGAACTACCATCCAACTGGTATGTCACTAAAGATTGAATATTCTTTTCGCCGATTTCACCATAAGGCACCGCGATAGTGGAAGTAAATGGCATGTCCTGACCAACATCGGAGGCCAGATTTTCCCATGAATATTCGATATTACCATTATCTAAAACAGTATAATTATCTTGATCGATAGATGTTGATATCATCTGCCAGCCAGGGGGAAGTTCCATTAAATATTTAATCAGCGAAAAGGTGCCGGTGTATGATATACTATTTGATATTGTTACGTCCGTACCTGCGAGATAAACTTCACAACTATGGTGTGCAGAAAGCGGATCTGAGGTTTTGTAAACGCTTGTGGTCGATGCTTTAGAAATATTCCCTGCATCATCTCGAAACTCTACATAAATCGACTTTTCACCTTCGCCATCAGATAGCGTCCATTCTTTTGATACCACAAAAGGTTCCCAGCCTGATCCAGACTCACCATATCCCATATTGCTGATATACATCTCTATATTACTGGTCTCTGCACCTAAGTTCAGCACAATATTTCGGTTGGATGTTTCTTCAGGGGCGCTTACCCAAACATTTTTCGGCGCCGTGACATCAATCCTGAATGGGCCCATTGTCTGAGTAGGACCAAACACAGGTTCTTCCTCTTCATCCAGAACAACCGTCACAATATGAAAAAACACATACAAATCATCCGGAAAGACTGTTATATAATCCTGGCTGATGGCTGTTTGATTTTTCGTCAGTAACAGACCAACTGTGTTCGACTGGTTGAAAGGCTCAAATTCATCATCCGATAATGAATCAAATTTAAAATAGTAGCCTTCAATACTTTCTTGCGTGTATCCATCAGGCAATGACCATACCATCTCAATAATTGTTTCTTGAGATGGACGATTAATTTCATGTCCGGAAACCGCATGAATACCTTGAACCGGTCCAACAACTCCGGAAAAAGCCCATGCTGCATTGCATAAGATCAATAATCCAACATATGGCATTAATACTGTAATCTTCCAACACTTCCTCATTGTCAATACTCCTTTTCAGAATAATATCCATAGATATCTATTATAACCATCTCACTTTTATTTCTGACGCGCTTGTAATTGGCGCAGAATTCTTTCCTCATTTTGAATGCGTGTAATATTTCTTTTTTGCAAATTATACAGTTCCCTTGTTTTTGCAGACAATTCAGCAGAAAGTTCTCTACGATCTTCAAGGGCTGCATTGGATAACTCGATTTTTAACCGTGTAATGTCCTTACGAACACGATTTTCTTCCATCGATGATTTGGATCGCATATACGCAATTTTTTTGATCCGCGATTCAATCATTTTTTCATTGATTCGCGTTTGCGCTTTTTCTGCGTAGGATCCTTTGGCATGAACGCCTGGAACAGGTGGTGGAACGCGGAATGGACTCTGGTAAACCTGACTTTTATTGGGTTTTCCATCAGGGCTTTCCGACTTTTCAGAAGCTGAACGAGATACATTGACATATTGCACTTTATCCAGCCCTGTACTGCTTTCAAATACTTTAATATCTGATATAAACAATTCCTTCTCACCCTGGTCATTTATCCGTTGTGAAAAAACCGCTACAGAGCTATAGGGTGAAACGATTCGTTTTATGGCATGCTCTACAGGTAAAGATCGAATATTTGCTGAGATCTTATTGTTTTGAATGGATGCATCAACAAAAACCTCAGCCCCACAAATCTCTGATAATTTTTCCAACACTTTAACCACAGGCGCATTGGATATCTCAGCTGTTAAATGTTCTCCATCCAATTGAATGTGAATTTTTTCTGTTTCATCCGCCAATGATATTAATGGCAGTATAAAAAAAGAGATAATGACCGCTGTATAAGTTAATATCAATCCTCTCATCATCCCTTTATTTTTATCTAAATGCATACATTTCACCTATATTTTATTCATCCGTCCATACTTCATTAAATACAAAATCAATATCACCATCACTTGTTTTGACAACAGCAGCTCCGAGACGACCAATACTTGGTTTTTCAGCACCAAGCCAAAGTTTCGAAGATTCTAATGCACTGTTTTGGGCAATAAACTTTAGCTGATAGCGTCCGGTTATACTTAATCCTTCAAACCTGAAAGAACCATCGGATTCACATCGACTGGTTTGAATAAGACCGCCTTTTGATTGAAAGTTATAGAGACGAACAAAAACAACGACATTTTCCGGTGGTGCTTTCAATTGAACATCTTTTACGGTTCCTTTAATAACATTTTGATCGCTTCTCGCCATTTTCAACATCAAACTATCCAATTGATCTATTTTCCAGATTGCTTTAGCATCGGGATATCCAGTGTATTTAGCGACAACAATATATTCTTTAACCATTTCGCCATTAATTTTTGTATCCAGTCCTGAAACCATAAATCGACCATTGCTATCTGCTCGAGCCACTTTTCGAAGCTGATCTGTTTTATAATAAACTTCAATGAGAGCGCCTTTCATTCCAGTACCTGTTGCAGCGTTTAATACCATCCCTTGGATGATAAGAGCAGGATCAATCATGAAGTTTACCGTTTCTCCTGAAGATCGGTTCATTTCAACATGATCAATATACGCATCAGAAATACTTTTGATGATATAATCATCAGCATCCGGGATATTTGATAGAATAAAATATCCATCTTTATTTGTCAGCGCAGACGTCCAAAACGATTTTTCAGAAGAAAATAAGGTAATCATTACATTGACAGCCGGACGCTCACCCCCTAAACCTGTTGCATCTGCAATTGAAACATAACCGTCAATTTGACTGGCTGGCCCCAGGGAGATATCTTTTTCAATATTTTGAAAAATTAACACGCCTTTTTCATAAAAATCCACGAGTGTCGAACGATCAGGTGCGCTGACCAAAAGATAGTAACCAGAGCCTTCTGGAATTCCATTCATCTCATAATGACCATCACTGTCAGTAATAGATTTATATTGCTGACGACCATCCTTTGAAGATAATTCCACAACACCATCAGCGACTGGATTTCCTTGCCAGCTTTGAACTGTTCCACTCATCATATACCCTGTCATTAAGACAAAATCAACATTACTGGTTCCTGTTTTTATATCTGTTTTGACCTGGCCGATGTACGGCATTTCTCCACTCGGTGTGACACTGACTTGATAATCATCGCCAGATGGTAAATCGGTTATGATATAGTAACCTTTTTTATCGGTTTTGCAACCATTCCCGGCACCAGAACTGATTGCTCTGGCACTGACGATTACATTTTCAATTCTTC
Organism: Deltaproteobacteria bacterium; assembly: GCA_002753725.1. GTDB lineage: Bacteria > Desulfobacterota > Desulfobacteria > Desulfobacterales > Magnetomoraceae > Magnetomorum. The sequence continues at coordinate 7,754 of PEAL01000032.1, read as the reverse complement.
TGCCTTTTGAATCGCGTACTGTCCCGGATATTGTTTCTGTTTTGATGAGGTAAAAGTTAATATTAGAGGGATTTACTTGAAGTGTAGAAATTTTTGTAGCTTTTTCAATATCCGAAACAATTCGATCAGATTGATAATAGAACGTCGTATTGTTATATGAAATATAGACAATATAGTCATCTGTTTTATTCAAACCACCAATACGGTATGCGCCATTGGACAAGGTTGTCACATATCCAAGGCTTTGTGCTTTTTTCGACCATGCTTCAACCCTGACATTGGCTTTTCCTTTTCCGTTTTCAGCATAAACAACGCCTTCTATACATGTTCCCATTGCTAATTCAAAATTGACAGAATCATCCGTAATGTCATCTGTTGTATCTATTCGTTTAGCCTGATCAAAAGAAATTGCATTTTCAAAATAGTGCTGTTTGTAAATATTTGAAGCCACTGAAACGACATAATCATTTGAAGGTCGTAACCCGGAGATTACATAAGGTACTGATAAATTATTTGTGAAGACGACCTGTGTTTGACTTTCAGCGTTCAATTGTGATGAATATGCATATACCCAAACGGAATCTTTTGAAATGGCTATTTCAGGAAAGATGATATTGCCTGAAATGGAAACGGTCTCTTGCAATAACTGTAAATCAATATCTGTAGCATCCTCATTTCTCAAATCTATCAACGTCGCTTTTTGTTCAGTTGCCTGGTTATCATAAGCAATATATGGATATCGTGCAGAAGGAACAATATCAACAATGTATTTATTCAGAGGTTCAAGGCCAGTAATCATATAGTCTACAACATTTCCAGTTCCAAGGACTTTGATCATTTTAATATTCGTCGATTTTTTGGGTCTTGCTTTTACAAATAAGACTTCTCCTTGTTCAAGTCCCGTTATTTTACCTGAAATGGATCGTGCATATGTCTTAAGCTCAAACTCAATATCTGTAATATCAGTATCTATAATTGAAATGGTCTTCACATCATCGACATATTTATCATGGTAAATACGAACTTCATAGATTCCAGGCGGCAATCCTGTCAAACAGAAATTGTATCCTCGTGAAAGACTTGCAGTACTGACATCATCAACATATGTTTCGTTATCCTCATTCCAGGCTTCAACTTTAACATTTGCAACAGCTTGTTCATTATAAGTTATTTTTCCACGAATTTCATATCCTGAAAATAATACAATATTACGTGATTGAGACGCCACGAGAGTTCCTGGTTGAACACCTGATGCCTCGTTCCAATGATGAACAGTATTGTTTTCAGCCGTTTCACTGTAGTACGATCTAAGATAGTCGGGTTCCCAAACATAAACAATGTAGTCTGTTGCATTGGATTCCAGGCCGGCAAAGCGATAATGGCTATTTTCATCTGTTTTTTCGGTATGCAACCGTCCAGTGGTATTTGACCAGATATTCACAAATATGCCCGGCCCTGCATTAGAGATGACCCCCTCTTTATTCTGAATAGAGATATTCCCCTCAATAATAGCGCCTTCATCCAATCGAAAATCAATATTATAGACATTACCTTCTGTCAAATCCACATAATCCGCATTCTTTCTTTTTTCTTTATGGAAAAAGTACTGAACAGGATATTTGTCTGAAAAAGCCGCAACGACATAATCATCTGACGGCGGAAGATTGGGCAAAGAATACATACCGGATGCATCTGTTGTTGCTGAATTATTGAAAATTTTTGATAGGGACCAGGTTTGAATTTTAACATCTTTTATGGGGTGTCCATCAGCATCAGAGACATGTCCATAAATCGTGTTTCCGTTTTTCAAATAAAAATTAATATTGTCAGAATCCGGCATAACTTTTTTGGCAAGCGAACGATCCTCTGTCTGATCATAGGCTTGATAGGGATACATATCATTGCTTGAATCAATTTCAACAATGTAACCGTCGTCAAAATTATCTGAAATCAAGAGTCCAACAATCGTGTAGGCGCCTGATGCATCTGTTATAGCACCATTACCCGTTTTTAATTTATCAGACCATGCATTGACCCACAGTCCCTTGACAGGTGCGCCACCTTCTTTCAAGCGGACATTTCCCTGAATCATCCCTGATTGTGTTTGTTCTGTACCCATTAAAATATCAATTTTTTCAACAACAGGATCATGGGGTGTTACTGTTCGAGCCAAATCCCAGGTGAGAACACTAAATGTAGGAGCATCCTCTCCAACAATTTCTCCTTCAGGTAAATGGTAATACAGTTCTGACTGATGATCTTCAGACCATATGTACACTCGATAATCTGTGGCATCCCTTAAACTCGTAAACGTGTAATAGCCTTCACTATCAGTCAATGTGGTTTGATAGAAGAAAGTGGATACTGAAAAAATTGAGACTTCAATATTTTCCAGCCCGATGCTATCTTTGACGACTTGACCATGAACACCCAATATTGGTGTTTTAGTCAAAACAAAATCAATGCCAAAAAGATTGCCAGTCTTTGTTGACAAAAGTTTTGCTTTGAATGCATTTGATGCATCCTTGTAATATTCCCCCATGTAGCGACGGTCATCAAAATTCGGCCAGGCAGATATGATCAGATTACTTGTTGAAGGCAATTCAAACAATGTGTAATTGCCATTTTCATCTGTTAATGTACTGCTTACAAACAAAGGCATCAACAGTGTATTCAATCGTATATGTGCTTCAACAGTATAACCTGCTAAACTTTCGCCAGTTTCATTACCATTGACATCTCCAGCTGAAACACGACCGTGAATGGTTCGTCCTGAAATTTGAATATAGTCCTGTTTTTGAGTAGAATAAATAGTATCAGCGACTAATTTTACGGTATAATTGCCCGTTCTTGTATATACATGAATTGGATTTTTTTCTGTTGATGTAATACCATCTCCAAAATCCCACAACCAGGAATCAATACTTCCCTGAGTCAAATTATAGAATTGAACATCCAAGGGGGCAATACCACGTGTTGCAGAGGCTATAAATGTCACTTTAATGGGATCAGTTTTCTGAACATCGATGGCTTTTGCCAGTATCTTTGTATCGGTTCCCCCTGGCCCTGAAACCATCAAGGAAACAGTGTATTCCCCCGGACTGCTGTATGTATGAATTGGATTTTTGTCTGCACTTTTTCCACCATCACCAAATGACCACAGCCATTGTTCAATATAATCCTGAGATTGATCTTTAAACGTTACTTTCAGAGGTGCCAATCCAGACGTTGGATTAAAAACAAATGATGCCTGCGGTTTTTGAGCAACGCTTTTAAATTTTATATAAACAGGTAGATTTTTTTGAACATTTTCAATGACCACTTTTGAGAGAGGCCCTTTGGATTCATTATCAATAAAAACATTTTCAACAATATAGCCATAATCCGGTTGATTGATAATGACAAGAGGATCCCCCTGGTTCACTTTAACCATACCAGACGGTTCTACGATACCACCTTCTGAATGATCAACAGTAACAGTAAAAATATTTTCAATCTTTTCAAAATCAGCAGAAATATCATGGTTCTTCTGTACATCCCAGAATGTGTACGTTGAAATACGACCTTGTGAAATGCCATCAACGCGAACATCTTTAATTCGGTAAGCATTTGAGGGCGTGATTGTAAAAATCTGCTTATCTCCTTTAAAAACAGTAGCATAGTCGGGAGATACAACACCGCCTTCGCTGGCAGTTGCTGAGATTTCAAACTGTTCTCTCAGGACAAAAATTGCTTTGATCGTATGAGTATCTGTTACATACTTGAAATGAAATTTTTCCAATGGCCCATAGGAAATCCCATCAATAATAACATCCTTAATAATATTATTGGCATCAGGAATAAATGAAAATAGAGCATCTTTTCCATGCTCAATTGAAATATCGCCTTGAGGGCTGATGCGACCATTACCTTCTGCAATTGCTGAAATCGTATAATTGGATATAAGATCGAAACTTACGTATAATTTATGTCCTGTTTTTACAACATTTCTAAAGGTATAGGTATTATCAGACAAGACAATAAGTTGTCCATTAACCCTGACTTCTCCAATCACATAGTCATTATCCGGAACAATAATATATGTTTTGTCTTCACCATGAAATACAAAGTTATGATTATCCTGGGTAATAACACGCCCATGATCACCGGCCTCAACAATAATTTCATACTGCCTGGGTTTAAACGTTACGGTTAACCGTTGCTGGTTATCGATAACATTCTTAAACTCAACCACGTTATCCCCATGAAGATCATAATCCTGGCCATTGACACGGACGGTATCAATTTCGAATCCTTCATCTGGATCGATAGAAAATTGAATATCTTCCCCATGAAAAACTTTGTTATCGCCTGTTGTTGATGTAATTTTGCCATTTGCGCCTTTTATAATTGTAACCTGATATTCTATCCGTTCAAACAAGGCTTTAATCAAATGATTATCGCTAACATGAACAAATATATATTGATAAAAAGGAGCACCGGTGTCAATACTTCCATCTACCAGCCATCCAGAAAACTTGTATCCATCCGCTGTGGTTTGTGTGAGAGTGATACTTTGCCCTCGTAAAACAACTATCTCGCCTTCAGGATATATTTCGCCACCATCACCAGACGTACTTGCATGGATAATAAATTGACTATCATCATATGGAAAACCGAGTGGATCTGGATAAACATTTTTTTCTAATTCCAGACCATCAGCAACCCGATAAAACAATTGAGTCACAATGTTGGCATTCTTAGATACAGCGCCTGTACGTTTTATCAAATAAGAAAATGTAACAGGAGATTCAGGCGGGGTATTCCAAAACAATTCTACTGTTGAATCATTAATAAATTTTGACTGGTACGATGTATTATCAGACTGAACAAATGCCGTGTTTTCAGGCATGGAAATACGGATGCCTAAAGCTGTTAAGTCGCCATTATAAAAAATGATATTATCGACGGAACGTGTTTGTTCATCGATAATATCTGATAAGGAATGAAATCCATTCACGGCAACTTGCTGAACAGTGACCGGATTGGCAGAAACAGTACCTTCTTCCTCATTATTTACCCGATACAACAATTCAGCTTTGATTGTTTGATTGCCCGACACCTCATCGGTTGCGCGCAGCATATAGCTAAACTCAATAGAATCTTCATCAGGAATGTGCGCCCAGATAAATTCCACACCATTTTCAACAGATTTATCATTATCTGGTAAATCTGGCCCGGACATGGACTGTAATTCGTATGTCCACCCCTCTGGCAATATGACTTTAACTCCCAGAGCGCTTAATAGTTGAGTTCTATCTATGGTGCAGGTCATTTGAACCATACCACCGGGAACATAATCACTATATGAGTGTTGAACAATTGTCGGAGATGATTGAACAACAGCAAATGCAGTATTGATCTGCCCTGTTACCATCACCATACACAGAAAAAACGAAATAATAAAAAAGCTTTTTATCCCTGCGGGTTGTCTTTCTTTTTTACTGAAAAGAAAGTCCTTGATATATGTTTTCATTGTTGCCCTCCTGAGTTAATCTTGTTTCTAATTTTGCTTGCGTCAATCCTTAATTTAGGGTTAACGGCTATATTTATATTTCAGGCAGCTGCCTGATTCAGTTGAAAATTATTCCCTGATGCGCCAGTATCAAAACTTTTTTCCATCATACCAACAACTGATGAATATTCAGGATAACTTTTGAAGCGCATCATTTTTCTCCTTTTGTTTCGTGCCATATATCACTCTCAAACGTTATCGGGCGGGTTATATATCGTGGATTATGTAGACATCTTTGAAGTATCTTATGTGGGAGTTTAAAAACTCTTATCATCTTTTTCACCATAATTTTTTAGATAGCCATTTTATCCAAAATAGTCATCTGAAAAACTATGCTTTTATTCGATGACGGGTTTATCATCAAAAAAACACTCGACAACATATTGTTCTTAATTGTTTACAATTAAAGTGAGATGCCTGTAGAATCAACGAAGGATTGGCTCTACAGGCAAAACGAATTCAAGTTTATGGTTTCACTTTAATTGGTTTTATTTTTTCATACAATGCTCCGCCCATTCGTCGATAACTTATCTGTGAATGAATTTCATCACCAGCCTCAGGAGTACTTTTAACCGTATACGTTAAGCGAAAAGGACTTGTTGGTGGCATAACCCACGCAAATTCCAGTAATCCAGTATCCCCTTTTTTAGGCAGTATTGCAGGCTGAAAATCACCAGCAGCTGAAACAAACTCCACATTTTCTGGTAAATCCACTGTCGCACCAATGGCAAAAATTTTGCCAGTGTATTCAACAATATTCATTACATCAACAAGGCCATCCGGTCCATATGTCACTGTCGGCGTTGCTTTTAAAGTATCTTCAGAAAAACCGGAAACCGGAACCATCATAACGGCTAAAGCAAGACCAACAATTATCCATTTGATATTCCATTTTTTTGAAAAAAAGGTTGTCATAAATCCCTCCTCGTCACCTTTGTTTTGAGAATCAGCCGTTTTTTCAAACAGCTGATTCTAAATTTCTCGATATCGTTAATCACAGTCTACTGGTTTGAAATGATCTTCTGTTGAAGCATCATATTCATAACATCCAATATTATATAATTGAATCATTCGTTGTAATTCGTAATGATCAATGGTCCAATCCGGTTCTGTCTGAATTGGAGCCGAATTTGGAATGTCATAGGTATGGGTAAAGTCAGATGAATGATAGCCACAGTCTTTGTCTTCACCATATCCAGGCATATAGCCATCTTCCGTACCATCTTTACAGTAGTATGTACCTGTAAAGTTGTATATCTGGATTACTCGGAGTAATTCAGAGAGGTTGATACGGTTGTCCTGGGGGTTATAGTCAGCAGAGTGGAATGGTACTATGATATCATTTATTTGTAATACAGCATTTGTCGGATCACCCGTATAACCATCTGAAACACTTGTAAAACTTATGTTTACTTTCGCTTCACCTGCTGCTAATGCTGTAAATCCAAGATCCAATAACTTCAATGGCATAGGGGTATACGGCCAACTTGCTGATGTTACGCTCCATGCTATTAATACCACTTTGTCCGTTGCTGCATCACCATCTTCATTAGCATCATCGTCTTTGGGTATTTCATCTTTTCCTGTTGGTGGTGGGACTTCATTTATATTACTGAATCCTGTAAAACTTAGTTTACTGGAATCGTAATGAATTCTTATTCCTATTCCAAAAGCTTTTCCATCATCACTTGTGCTATAGTTCACGGATAAGGTTACGTTATCATCTTTATTTATTGTCGTGCTGGACGGGTCGAAACTTACATTTTGAGTTTTGGGAATATCTTCGATATACTCAAAAGCTGATGTCAATGTGGCATTTCCACTATTTTGGACGATAACTACATCTACTTGACCAGCTTCATTTTCAGGCGTATTGCACTTTAATTCCGTTGAAGAAACAAATTGAATATTTGTTGCCGTTTTTCCACCAATACTCACACTTGCATCTGATGTGAAATTGGTTCCAGAAATGGTCACCAACGTGCCTCCTGATACAGAACCACTTACCGGACTTATTACTGTAATGGTGGGTTCTGGCTCTTCAATGCCTTGTATTGTGAGAATTGAATTCCCAGGGCTACCCGTATAACCATCTGAAACACTTGTAAAACTTATGTTTACTTTCGCTTCACCTGCTGCTAATGCTGTAAATCCAAGATCCAATAACTTCAATGGCATAGGGGTATACGGCCAACTTGCT
>PEAL01000224.1 GCA_002753725.1 Deltaproteobacteria bacterium | reverse complement strand
CCTTTATGCTTTTTTTTTTTTTAACCGTTCCCTTTTTTTGTATATTGTGAAGGTGTAGTATATATGCTAAGAATAAAAGTGCAAATTAAATAATTTGTTTGAAATCTAAAAAGTGCAAAAGATATGTTCACCATGGTGCTTAGGAATCACAATTAAATAACATTCCTGTGGTGGACCAAAGCTAAAGTTTTGGGACTCCACCCAAGGGACTTCAAATGGAAAAATTATTTAATCGCGATTCCTTACACTTTTTTAAATGAAATATGAGGATTGCTTATGAAGGATATATGTCAAAAACCCTATGATATGCTGGTCGATTATATTACTGGAAATGAAATTCCCAATGTCGGCGCTGAAGAGAATCGACAGGCTGTTGAACGATACCTTGTGGATCAAAAAAACTATGATCGGTCCACTATCGAATTAAATAAACCTATAGATTTACAGATTGGTATCGATCGATACCAATCTCAAATTGATATGCTTGTGCAGATCAATGGACAGTCCGTTATGGTCATCAAATGTGCGGCAGGTTCTTTGGGATCACGCGAGCGAGAGGCCATTGCAGCAGCGCGTTTACTTGAGACCAACCAGATTCCCCTTTCGGTTGTTTCAGATGGCCAAACAGCATTGATTCGTGACGTTATCACTGGAAAAAAATTCGGTGAGGGATTGGATGCCATTCCATCGATGGATGAAGCCATTCGATTATTGGAACATTATACGCCAGAGCCTCTCCCTGAAAATCGAATGGAACGTGAAAAACTTGTTTTTCGAACATATGATTCCATGAATATTAATGTGCAACGAAACATTAAATAAGATCCAAACAGGAAAATAAAATGATGAACGAAAAAGAAAAACTTGATCGTTTAATCGTATTGGGCATTGAGCTTAACAAAGTTCAGGATCTGGATATCCTGTTAGAACGCGTTTTGTTTGAAGCCCGTAATTTTACCAGTGCAGATGCTGGTTCGATTTATATTCGTGAAAATGATATGCTTCATTTCACGTACACACAAAATGATACACTTCAAAAACAGTTGCCTGAGGGAGAAAAACTGATCTATTCAACATTTCGTATCCCCATTGACAGCACGAGTCTGGCCGGCCATGTATCTGTTACCGGACGAGTTTTGAATCTTCCAGATGCTTATATTACGCATCCACAAGCTCCGTATAAATTTGGCCGTCAATTTGATCAGGCAACAGGCTATATCAGCAAATCTGTTTGCACCATTCCCTTGAATACTTCCAGAGGAGATATTCTGGGAATTTTGCAATTGATTAATGCTCAGGATAGCGATAGCAACATTGTTCCTTTTTCATCAGATGATGAAGCCTTGATGCTTCATTTTGCCAGTATAGCATCTGTTGCATTGGAACGTGCCCAAATGAATCGCGGTACTTTTTTAAGAATGCTTCGCATGTCTGACTTGCGAGATCCCAGAGAAACAGGGGCTCACGTGAATCGGGTGGGGGCATATGCTGTGGAATTGTATGAACGATGGGCAATCAAACATCATGTTAACCAAAAAGACATGGAAAAAAATCGGGATATTATCAGAATTTCCGCTATGATGCACGATGTTGGCAAGGTGGGCATATCGGATTTGATTTTAAAGAAACCCGGACGCTATAATCATGATGAATTTGAAATCATGAAACAACATACAGTACTGGGTGCGCGTTTATTTTTGGATGTGCAATCTGAATATGACGAAGCGTCATTTCAGGTGACACTCAATCACCATGAACGATGGGATGGAAATGGCTATCCTGGATATATTGATGTAACCACCGGAGACCCAATCGCCAAATACACGTTGCCTGATGGACGGCCGAAAGGAAAAAAAGCAGAGGAAATTCCCCTTTTTGCCAGGATTGTATTTGTTGTTGATGTCTTTGATGCCTTAGCAACAGAACGTTGTTATAAAAGAGCATGGGAAGAATCCAGAGTTCTGGATGCTATCAAAGATGGTGCTGGCACACAGTTTGATCCTGAACTTGTTGAAATCTTTCTTTCGGGATTTCATGCTTTCAAAGGCATACAAAATCGGTATCAAGAAGAAAATGTTTGTTAATAATAACGCGTCTTGTAATGGAGTCACATCTTCATCCTTTTTTTTTAATAGTCAATGAAGATGTGACCTATTATTCTTAGTGTCCCTACTCACGTCACGATATTAAATTGTTTTCGTATCCGCTGAATCTGTTTTTTAAACCGAGGCTCATTGATATACATCGTGGGAACTTCAACCAGATTTAATCCTTTGCAATACACACATCGCGTCACAACCTTACCCGATCCTTTCGCCTGTGGCTGAATCAGTGAAAATGTTGCATAAAAGCGCCGTTCACAAGACTGGCAGATCACTTTAACTGTTTTCGTTTTTGATGGGCTCAATATTCTCATTGTTTTTCCTTATAATGGTTTAGGGCATATTATCGTCTGTTGCTCTTATCTTTTATATCAAAAGATTGCCGAAAAATCTATGACAGACATTATTAATCATCCGGATAAAATTGTCAGGGATTTCATTTAAAATAAAAAATTATGTTTGTAAGCTTGCAAACTGGATCGATCTTAATAGAGTGACAATATAGTGTCCATCAAAATTGACTTTTTTTTCGTGACCTGATAAATGATCAGTTTCTTTAAGGAATGCTCGAAAAATAAGTTCCCCATTTTAATATTGTGCATTCCTTTTTTGAAATGGGGAACTTATTTTTCAAGTATTCCTAAGTAACCGATCATAAGTTTTTGGGTAGAAAAGTTCGTCTGGAGTCCAAATCTAAAGATTTGGGAGTCACAGAAAAACAACGCATTGAAAAGCTAAGGAACTCCCAAAGCTAAAGCTTTAGGACTCCAATCGAAAATGGGGAACTTATTTTTATAGCCTTCCTAAGTATTAATAATAGGTATTTTTTACAATGAAAACAGTAAATAAAAAAATTGAATTTTATCAAAAGTACAGTGAACTGCGCAAAAAAGCGGAAGTTCTAAGGAGTCAATCTGACCCTTCTGACTATCAGCATCTTTTTCATATTGAAAAGGATATTCAAAAGCTTATTGAACAATTAGAAATATCGTATACAGAGTTAGATTTACAAAATGAGGTGCTGAAAGAAACCCAAAATCAGCTTGAACTGTCTCGTGAATATTATAACGAACTGTTTCAATATGCCCCCATTGGCTATATGACCTTAAATACTTCAGGCGTTATTAACAATATCAATCTCAATGCAGCAAAGATCCTGGGTATGGAGATTGACCAGTTGAAAGGAACTCTATTTCAGTCGTTTATACCGGTAAATACTTTTATTAATTATGACAAATGTCTTCAACGACTTTTATCTCAACGATATCCACAATCATGTGAACTTTTGATTAACGTCAATCTGGAAACAAAGGTTTGGGTTCGTCTGCATTTCTGGCTTCACGACATTAATCATCAACTTGAAAAAGAAATCTTTTGCGCAATAATGGATATTTCTCATGAAAAAGAGATAAACATTCACCTGGAAAAAAAAGTGAAAGAAAGAACGCAGGCACTGGTTGAAGCCAGAAAACGTGCAGAAGACTTGAGCAAAACAAAGGATAACTTTCTCGCCAATATGAGTCATGAAATTCGAACGCCCATGAATGGTATTATTGGCATGGCGCAAATGCTTTTGAATACCGAATTGACCGCTCTTCAAAAAGAATATGCAAAAACCCTTATTGGCAGCAGTGAAACCTTAATGGTTATTATTAACGATATTTTGGATTTGTCCAAGATCGAAGCCGACAAACTGGAATTGGCATCCGTGCCCTTTGATCTCAGAACGGTTATTGACAATGTTGTAAGAGTTTTATCCCCTCGAATTTACGAAAAAATGTTAGAATTTGCGGCCATTTTTTCTTCAAAAATTCCACCGCATCTGTATGGTGACCCTGTTCGTGTGAATCAGATTTTATTGAACCTTCTCAGTAATGCAATCAAGTTTACAGAAACCGGTGAAATAACCCTGAAGACAACATTGAAAAAATTGCAAGAGGACACCGTGGTGATTCAATTTGAAATCACTGACACTGGCATTGGTATTCCTGATCATAAAAAAGAGATGCTTTTTAAACCCTTTTCTCAAATCAATGACAGTATGCTAAAAAAATCTGCTGGAACAGGTTTAGGATTGACCATATCCAAAAAAATTGCCCAAAGGATGGGAGGAGATATTCGGTTTAAAAGTGTCGATCAAAAAGGCAGCATTTTTTGGCTGACGCTCACTTTCCATCGACAAAAAAGAATAGAGATTCACCCGTATAAAAAGAAAATCGAAAATATCCGAATTTTGGTTATTGACCCCTATGCATTTCGGCGAGAAGTATTCCGCGAATATCTTACGGTTTTAGGCTTATCAATGGATGAAACAGATTCAGGCGAAATCGGTTGTTTGATGCTTGAACAGGCTGTTACAGACCAAAATCCCTATGATTTTTGTTTTGTTGATCCTTATATCGCTGTTGATGAATCATCCCTTTTTTGGCAGTTTCTTGAAAACAGCACGCTAAAAAAATCCACTCACATGATAGCCATTATTTCACCTCTTGAATCCCATGCTGTTTTTTCAGGACTTTTCTATGATCAGCTCTCCAGACCGATTACATGGACAGGGCTTTGCCGCATTTTTGATGATTTTTTGTATAATAAAACCCTTGACCCCTCAGCCCAGACAGATCTTTCACCCCCTCAAAAACACCTGCACCAACAAAAGAGTATCCTGGTTGTTGAAGACGATATCGTCAACCAGCAAATTATTGTTAGCGTTCTCAACCAGGAAGGCTATCATGTTGTAGAGGTGGAAAATGGAAAAAAAGCCATTGAGTACCTCAAAAATAATCGCTGTGATCTGATTATCATGGATTTACTCATGCCGGAAATGAATGGTATTGATGCCACCAGAATGATCAGGGATCCATCCGCCGAAGTTTATGATGCTCATATACCGATTATCGCCATGACTGCTAATGCCATGCAGATTCATCAACAGCATTGTCTGAATGCCGGCATGAATGAATTTCTGTCCAAACCGGTCAATTTCGAACTTGCGCGTGAAACCGTAAAAAAATGGTTGTTTTCTGAAAACAATACAGCAAAACAAAAATATACGCTAAACCATGCAAAAGAAAAATTATTCGATATGGAAGCAATGACACGGCGCATGGAAGATAATCACCCCTTGATTCAGGCAACCATTGACCTTTTTATCCAAAATATTCCATCAATTTTTGAAAAACTAAAGCACGCCATTGAACTGGGTGATGTTCATGCGATAAAAATTCGGGCCCATACCATCAAAGGAAATGGCATCAATATTTCTTCGGAACCTCTTGCTGATATTGCCAGAGATATTGAAACGGCTGCGAGAAAAGGCGATATCGAACGTGTACAGTCCTATATCCCTTCGCTTGAAATCATGATCAAAAGGATTGTTCAGAAAATTTCCAGGACGCTTAACTGAAAAAGGATGACAGGATGAACCTTATATTTAAAGAGCATTTTCATCCTCACATAAAAAAAGCAACTCCTTGAATGTTGATATCAGCGTTTCATAAGCATCGCCCGAAATATTACCCGCCTCACATCGCTTTTCAAACACATCCAATGGGCTGAGATCATGCAGTTTTTGTGATTGAAAATCAACAGTTTGCATGGATGGTGGTTTACAGATGACTTTTAACAGCTCAAAAGCTGGAGCCTCACAAAACGCTGTAATTTTTTCGTGAAGCTCTGGCGAAGGGGTTTCATCACGAATATGAATTTCAACCCAGGGAGCAAGGTCATAGGGCGCATGGGCTGAAAAATTCGTTAATTCCCACTGGATCTTTTTAAGATGACCTTTCATTTTTACAAGAGATCGAAAACGCGGTACAGTTTCTTTTTGAATAGATACTGGAGCGTTGTCATTGAAATCAATCATTAAAATATATTGATCATGTGTTGATTCATTGAAACTTAAGGGAACAGGTGAACCGCTGTAATATATGGGGGGCGTTTCTCTGGGGCATTGAAACTGATGTAGATGCCCCAAGGCAACATAATCAAAGTTTTTGGACAGATAATTTGCCGGTAAATGTTTTGATTGCCCGATATAGAGATCACGTTCTGTATCTGAAATTTTCCCGCCAGCAGTAAATAAATGGCCTGTGGCAATGATGGGGATGTAATGATTATGTGTTTGTTTCAAAGCCGTAGCCATCTCTGACAATTGATTGTAATGGGTTGTCATGGCCTGAATAAGGTTGCGATCCTTATCGGAATAGGATTCACCGACATGATTCAGTTTTAATTCCCGCGCGCGTAAAAAGGGGATGGCACACACGATGGCTTCCAGTGTGTTATCCGTGTCGAAAATGGGAACCATTTGATGAGCAATCTCTGACTCAGCCCCTCCAAATACATGAATTTGAAAATATTTCAAGAGAGCGCGGGGTGCATTCAATGTTGATGGCATATCATGATTGCCCCCCACAATGATTGCATGGCGGCAGCAGGTGTCTGATAGTCGCCGCAAAAAATCATAATATTGCGCCAGGGCATAATTGGGAGGAAAGCCACTGTCAAAAATATCCCCTGATATGATCAACACGCTAATATCGTTGCGATCAATCGTGGTGAGCAGCCAGTTAATAAACAAATCGTGTTCTTCACGCCTGGAATGTTTGCACAATTGATGGCCCAAATGCCAATCTGATGTATGCAGTATTTTCATGATCATATACCTTAAAAGATGTAAGCCCTTTTTATTCGGAAAAAAAGTGGATATTGTTCGACTGAGAAATAATATGAATATATTTTTAAAAGAAAGGATGAATAAAGAGGCCATTTATGTATGACCAGAGCCTTGTTAAAGAAATATTAACTCAAACATCACAAGCTATTGATATTATTTTATATCGATATTCTCTGGCCGTTGGAAGCAATCGTGCCAGTCCAAATGCCAGAGAAAGGTTTGTATCCACTAGTTTTCAATCGCTGCCAGTTGAATACAAATAGCCAATAATTCAATGGCTTTCTCGATATCCGCTTTGGGAGGAAATGAAGGTGCGATGCGGATATTACGGTCAAAAGGATCTTTTTGATATGGATAGGTTGCACCGGCAGGTGTCAGCATGACACCAGCTTTTTTGGCCATTTCAACAACCTTTTTTGCACAACCATTGGGGGTGTTGATACTGGTGAAGTATCCACCTTTTGGGTTGGTCCATTGGGCAATGCCTTTTTGGCCCAGTTCTTTTTCCAATGTTGTCTGAACGGCGTCAAATTTAGGCTTTAAAATCTGGGCATGCTTTTTCATCAATTGATGAATTCCCTCTATATTTTTAAAAAAGGTGACATGCCGCAATTGGTTGATTTTGTCAGGACCAATACTTTGAAAGATCATCTGACTGCGTAGCCAGTTAATATTTTTTTCACTGGCTGCCAGAACCGCAACCCCTGCGCCGGCAAAAGTAATTTTTGCTGTGGAACCAAACATGTATACCCTGTCTGGATTTCCTGCACGTTTACAGGCGTCCAATATGGACATCAATTGGGCAGGTGTGTCTGTCAGATGATGAACAGCGTAGGCATTGTCCCAAAAAATACGAAAATCTGATGCTTTGGTTTTCATTGCAGCCAATCGTTCCACAACTTCATCTGTATAGGTTACACCTGTGGGGTTGCTATACTTGGGAACACACCAGATCCCTTTGATGCCCTCATCATTTGCCACAAGAGATTCAATTTCATCCATGTTGAGGCCATCATCGGTCATTTCCACAGTGATCATTTGAATATTCAAATAATCGCAGATAGAAAAATGACGATCATATCCAGGCGCCGGACAAATACATTTAATATCTTTTTGTTGGCTCCAGGGCATTTCATCTTTCATAACCCCTTTGATCATGGCCCGCATAAATGTATCATGCATCAGATTGAGACTTGAATTCCCTGCAACAACGATTTCATCTGTCGCCACTTCCATATAGGCTGCAAACAGTTCTTTAGCTTCAGGGATACCATCCACACCGCCGTAATTTCTGCAATCGACACCCTTTTGGGAATGGTAATGGTGTTCTGTGACGCAAGTTAGTAGTTCATTCGATAGATCAAGCTGTTCAGGTGCGGGTACGCCTCGTGTCATATTTAACGATAACTGTTTAGACCGAAAAGATTCATACCTTCGGTCCAGTTCTTGTTTCAGGTTGTTTTTTTCCTGTTGGGAAAGTTGTTCAAAAGTGTTCATTTTTTTCCTTAACCAAAATTTTTTCTTTTGAGTCGTTGAGGCTAATGTGTTCTCGTAAAAATGAAAAGTCCTTAACCTGAAAATTATGGCCTTACGACTCATGTATATGATTATTTAAAAAGCTTAAAAAAATTTTACATCAATATCATATACTTTAAAAATTGCAAGCGCCCTTTTTTAGGAACCAAAATTTAAGAACGTTCCCATTATGGCGCCTATATTTGGGTTGAATTTGTTCAATAGAAAATTAAAAAAGCTGAAGGAATATTTATTCTATTTATTTCCAGTGTTGTCCGGTTTAAATCTTGCCTTTGATCTTTGAAAATTAATATTTCTCAAATTTTTTTACCATAATTGCATTTTTTTCTTGACAAATATCTCTAAATCGCGGCACGCGAATTATAACTAATAAGAACAAGGAGTTATAATTCTATGCCGTACCATATTGACCATACACAAGATTTTGGCAACACGCCAACATTTAACAGATTGATCCGTCCCCTTAATGATATTCTTCATGAAATTCCAGAATTGGAATCCAGGGGGAACAGACCTCTTCAAATGGATTT
>PEAL01000223.1 GCA_002753725.1 Deltaproteobacteria bacterium | reverse complement strand
ATAAGTTCCCCATTTAAAAATTCACATTATCGGTTAACGAACGTAGAGACAAGGCATGCCTTGTCTCTACAGAACATAACCGCATACGTAATTAAAAAATGGGGAACTTATTTTTCAAACGTTCCTTAGTCAATATGTTTTCCAATAAAACACCTGCCGATCAAAAAGACCCTTCATCTCAAACCTGTCACCCATTTTTATCATAATTTGAGATATCCCCGGCAAAGCGGATGATGAAACAGATAAAATGATCTCATCACCTCCCTGAAAGCTTACCAAAGGCCCAGAAAGCATGCCATCAAAGGGTTGAAAAAAAGGCGACAGGGAGTCGCTCATCGATTCAAAGAGTTCCTGATAATTTATGGCATTGCCTGCATTAATAACATACATGCGAGATTTTCCAGAAGAACTACAAGAACTGGTATTGGGCGTGAACGTTACAAACATCAGGGCATTGGCTCCTAAATAGGTCAATGGAGCAATGACCCGTTCACCTGAACCTGGATGTAAATCCATATACCAGCCCACATGGGGTCGATCGGATGCAGGATCCCAATTTACAGATGGCACGGTTTCAGTGGTGGTTAATGAATCAATATCCTGTTTGGATATGGCCATATGCGATGGGGTATTCTCTGGTTTTCGGATATCAGGATAGCCGGGCATGACCGAATTCAATGATCCCAAATAGCGGTTTCGAACGATTGACAGATCTTCATTTTGTTGAATGTGCCAATAGTCTGTCCAGTCCCATATGACATAAAGGCTTTGTGTGTCTTTTTTATCAACATCTGTTTTTTCAAGGTACTTTCCCGTAGCAACCATTACCAGATATCCCATAAAACGGCTGTCACAGTGACGAATTACTTCCGGGCGAATGGTAATAGGTTGTGGCATCCCATTGGGTGAACGTGCTTGAAATAATGGCATGGGTATTTTTTCATATTTTTCTTCAAACGCGACACGCCACTCATTTGGATGAGATGACTGACAATCGAATTTCCAAAGATTACCCTGTAAGTCACCGGCATAGATAAAATCAACCGCGTTGTCATGGTTAACATCCACAAGGGCAGGCGTGGATAAAGCATTATCCTGACCCATTGCCGGTAATGCGATTCCTTTGATTGTTTGCCCATTCCATTCCAGTGGACGACCGGTTTGTGCATCCAATATATATAAAAAGGGTTGTCGTCGCTCACTGTTGTATCCATTGCCAAAAATAACCACCGGTCGATGATTAAAATTGGATTCAACAATATAGGCCTGCTGAACGTGACCGATATCAGGATCATCAGGGGGTAAATATTCCCACAGCACCAGTTCTTTGGCAAACGTGTTTTCATTACCCTCGGGAATATTGCTCACATTCAAACAAAAAACGCCTTTTCCACCACGCCCCAAGGTTCCGCACAACAATGACTGTCCATTGAAATTATACGCATAGAGATTGCCATCGACACCATAGTCAGTAGCTGAATGTTGCTTTGACAAGACTTGTAAGCGTGGCCAGATCATTTTGGGAAGATAAGCGAGTTGTTCTACTCCTGTATTCAAATCAAATCCATGCACCATGCCATCACTGCCCCCCACCCAAACCTGTTGATTCACAATAACCGGTGAGGAATGAATGATCGCTCCTAAAGGACTTTGACGAATTGTTTTTATCTGTTCAACAGATAATTCAGATGATGCGATGGATTCTGTTTGAAAAGGAATGCCGGTTTGCCCATTGTAAGTAAACATGTGTCGTTGATTATCAGAGATTTTGGATAACTGATTACTTGCTGACCAGATAAGGTTAGGACGGGTGCCCATATCTGTTGGTGACGTATCATATGCGTTGAGATCACCGGTCCAGAGTACTGGATGCCAGGATGCTTCAATGATTCTGTTTTTTCCCTGAATACGAGTTCCAACCTGTGTTAAAGCGCTTGTTATGGTTTGACTGTCTTGCAACTGCGTGCCTATTTTCTGAATCATATCTGAAAATTCCGATGGATTGCCAGCCGTTCCAAAAAATCCTCGACCATTGATGGAGCCGTGAAACAGATCAACCAGGGTTTGTTCTGTTTCAGGCGAGGGCTTTGGCCATTCCAAAAAATCATCAGACCAATTGTGGTAACGATCAGGAAGGATTTCACAATCAAATATAAGCATGAGTGGTATTAAATGCTGATAGGACGAAATGTCCAGGCCAGAGGTTGGAAGAGTGTTTGGAATGCCTGGTGCCAGATCTCGTTCATAGTAGTGCATGACCACATCTGCAAAGGTATTCTCATATGGATCGGCATATGGTGCGCCTTTGTCACCATCACAGTTGCCAATTAAAGGGGCGGGACCGTTGTATTTGCCATCAGTCAGAACGATCACAAACGCCTGACGACACGCATCACCATCCGTGTTTTGAATAAATGGAGACCGTGCGTTAATAACAGAATTAGCACTGGTATCCAGATAATCGCCAACAGCTTGATAAGCCTGACGCAATTTTGAATCGCCTTCAGAAACATACGAATAGAGGGATTGAAGAACCTGTATTTTGGCGGGTGTCTGGGTGTTCTCTGAGTTGTCAATCAGAATTGCGGCGGAAATCAGAGATTGATTGAATGAATACATTCCAATAAATGATTTGAGTATTGTATCGATCAAAACACCCATATGATATTTGATAACCATTTCTTTTCTGCGATGAAATGAAAACCAGTTGGCAAAATTTTGGCGTTGGGATGTATATGTTATGGGTTCGCCACTGGTATCCAGGCGGATACTTTCCGGTAATTGAGAAAAATCAAGAGATGCCATGTTTTCCGGTATCACATCCGACTGGGGATCGATGATTTTATGAACACGGATATGTTTATCTTTTCCCGATAATTCAAAAAGATATAAATTTTCATCTGTGTCGAGACGATTATTGGCATTGGTATCATCAACTAAAAAAAAATGGGCATAAGAAAGGGTCATCGCATCGTGGGTAAAATAGGGATCATCCAAATTCAAGCAGGCTGATTTTAACGGATGAAACCGTGGACATGTCATGTCAGCATCGCTGGTGTTACCTGTATTCCCAGGTAACATATTCCAGTGCGGCCAGGGAGCATATTGTCGATGGGGATGATAGTACATACGATTAAAGAATGCACACCGTGCCTGCCAGCTACCTGTTTTTTCAGGTGGAATGATTGCCTGTTGCGTTGTCAACGCAGTCAATACATGATTTTCAGGATCGTTAAACACATAAAAATGTTGATTTAGAATTGTATTGTCAGGTTCTGCCAGAATACTGGCATTCATGCTGCTGGAATCATCGATTAACAGCATGATAACTGGCGGCGGCGATTGCACAAGAACTTCAAGAGGGATATGAGGAATGTCCAGTCCCTGAGCCTTTGAGATGAAAAAGCTCAAACCACCCATAAAGCAAAATAACAAAAATCGGTAACGCTGTTTCATTGGATAATTCGCCTGATAATGCCGGTTTCTACAATTGCAACACCGCCAGCAACTTCAGCCTTTGCAACGATTGAAAATCGATAGGATTTTATGCAGCTATCATGTGTCATCACCACAGATTCAGAGGGTATTGTCACGGGCAAGGTATTTAAATAAATAACAATTGCCTGAGCATTGGGTGGAAAATTGTAGGGTGTTAATTGTTTCCAATAAATGGGGCTGCCAATCTGTTTGAAATCAATCTCCTTTTCTGTTTTCAGCCAGGGGAAATCATTGGATGGCTGGATCGTTGCTGCTGTAAGTAAATGATCATCGATACTGTGCAACCATTCTGTCATTAGGCCGGCAGCATCCTGAGCCCTGTAAAAGGATTCCACCAATGCGACTTCATTTCGCATGACATACAGCCCATTCAGACCTGTTCGAAACAAGGAAACAGAAAACAGGCTGAGCAACGAAAGAACCAACAATACAAAGATGGACACAAGGCCCGAATGGAAAGCTTTACTGCAAGGGATGATCTGTTTTTTTAACATCATTCACTTCATCATCGGGTATATGTGATTTACCAGTGACAATTGCTTGTTTTTCCATTGAACGTTTACCGTCAGAATACTGGTAGTATTTGTTTTGTGTTGAATATCATATATGATGGCATACTGTATGCCATTTTGAGTCACAGTGTTCATCAGGACATCGGAATTTTTTGCCTTTTCTATGCATTCTTGTGCAATCAACAGGGCAGTGTATCGATCACGAACGGATTGCAATGTTGATGCAGCAACGTGATGGGTTCGAATCAAAGCGGTCAGGCCAAAAGAAAAAAGGACAAGGGCGACCAGCACTTCCACCAGGGAAAATCCAGGTGGGTTTTGACAATAGATGTTTTTATGCGGTTTGATGATCATAAAATATATTTTTTCCTAATTATAATCAAGAGTTGTTCTCCGGCGATAATATGTCACCCATCATCGCCGATAATGCGGTATCTTTCTTTTGAATTTTCTTATCTTTTATGTTTAATCTTCTTCAACCGCAGCCCTTAGCAATGAATGTGTTGAACATTTAAATGATTAAAAGGTGTAAATTGTGAATATATTGAATTTATAGGTTCGCTGTCAACGCTTAAAAAATATTCTGTTAAAGACGATCTACGCTTTACTGATTTTTTTGCAACATAATATATAACTCGCACCATAATCAGCGTAATCCTGGTTCAAAAATGAGAATGTACTATGCTCCCCAACTGTTGGATGCGCTCATGTTTATTCACTTGACAATCTAACGCACTCGATAATAATATTTACAATTAAAAAAATCTCCCATGATGGTGTCCCATTTTGGGTTGATTTTGTTTGATGAAAAATTACCAGGGAGAAAAAAATAGTGACTCAACATTCAACGGAATATCTGCAACCATTTGAAATACTAAAAAAAGATTGCCCAGATAGCTGCCAATCACCATCATCATTGAATTATCTTCAATTTAAGCATTTTTCAAAGATATCTAAAATTGTGCATGGCATTTTTACTCGAAAAGGTGGCACAAGCCTTCCCCCTTTTGACAGTTTGAACCTCGGTCTGAATGTGGGCGATGATCCGGCTGCTGTTGAGGACAACAAACAACGAATTATACATGTTATGGGCTTGTCTGAATGTAAATCTGTCGTTCAAACCCACAGCCGAGCAGTTCATGTTGTTGATTCCCAATGGGATGAAACTTTGACCGGTGATGCTTTAATGACTTGTCATGCTGATATATTGTTACTGATTAAAACCGCAGACTGCCAGCCTGTGCTATTGCTTGATCCTGAAAATTTTATTGTTTCTGCCATTCACTCCGGATGGCGGGGAAGTGTTCAAAATATCATTGGAGCAACTGTTGAAAAAATGAGCGAATTGGGGTCCAATCCTGAAAAAATTTTGGCAGGCATTGGGCCATCATTGGGCCCCTGCTGTGCTGAGTTTATTAACTTTCAACAGGAATTGCCAGAATACATGTGGTCATTTTCTTCCAAACCCAACTATTTTGATTTTTGGGCCATTTCATCAAAGCAATTGCGTGATGCTGGCATTCAACCCCATCATATTGAAATAATGACTATTTGCACCCGATGCCGGCCCGATCTTTTTTTTTCATATCGTAACAATAAATTATCTGGAAGGTTTGCCAGCGTTATTGGGCTGCGTCCTTGACAGAAGATAAATTTTCTGGTCTACGGATTATTTTGCCAGGCAGAAAACAAATGACTATCAAGTATAAGAATTTAGTTAAGGAAAATCCTATATGATTCGTTTTGAAAATATTTCAAAGAGTTATGGAAAACAACAATTGTTTGATCAGGTCAGTTTTAAAATCAATGCCAAAGAGCGGATCGGTCTGATTGGTCGTAATGGACATGGCAAAACCACAATGATGCGTATGATTATCAATCAGGTTCATCCAGATGATGGTCAGGTGGTTATCCCCAAAAATTATCGGGTGGGATATGTCAAACAACATATTCAATTTCAATCAGACACGGTATTGGAAGAAGGAATGCGCGGTTTGCCTGCACAAGAAAGTGATCACTACTGGAAAGTAGAAAAAGTTCTGGCAGGTTTAGGGTTTTCTCAACAGGATATGTCCCGTCCTCCGAGTGAATTTTCAGGCGGTTATCAGGTACGTTTGAATCTTGCAAAAGCACTGGTCTCTGAGCCAGATTTATTATTGCTTGATGAGCCGACCAATTATCTGGATATTACATCCATTCGATGGATTGAAAATTTTTTGATTCAATGGCCAAGAGAATTATTGTTAATTACTCATGATCGCAGTTTCATGGATCGCGTGGTCACCCATATTTTGGCCATTCATCGAAAGCGAACACGAAAAATAAAAGGAAACACGGAAAAGTTATATACGCAAATTGCTCAAGATGAAGAAATTTTTGAAAAAACACGACTCAATGATGAACGAAAACAAAAAGAACTGGAACAATTCATTAGCAGATTTAGAGCCAAAGCCCGACTTGCCAATCTTGTGCAATCGCGTGTCAAAACCCTCCAAAAAATGGAAAAACGAGATAAATTGGAATCTTTGAAAGATCTTGAATTTTCTTTTCGGTATCAACCCATTCAAGCCAAATACGTGATGCATATTGATGACATTTCTTTTTCATACACCCATCAACCTATGATTGAAAAATTTACCCTGCATGTGCAACAAAAAGATCGTATTTGTATTGTTGGGCCCAATGGAAAGGGCAAAACCACCCTGTTAAAAATACTGGCACAAGCAATGGATGCTAATTCTGGAACAGTTTCTACCCATCCAAAAACCATCATTAAATATTATGAGCAAACCAATGTGAATACACTGATTGATGATCGTACTGTTGAAGAAGAAATCACGAGTGCTTTTATAAATGGCGAACGTCAACAGGTTAGAAGTATTTGTGGCGCCATGATGTTCGAAGGTGATGATGCGCTTAAACCCATTCGGGTTCTGTCGGGAGGTGAGAAAGCCCGTGTGCTTTTGGGAAAGATTTTGGCATCACCGGCCAATCTACTGCTCCTTGATGAACCGACCAACCATTTAGATATGACCGCCTGTGACGCTTTGCTGACAGCCATTGATCATTTTGATGGCGCAGTGATCATGGTCACACATAATGAGATGTTTTTAAATGCCATCGCTGATCGTCTTGTGGTATTTCAAGATGAATATCCATATGTATTTGAAGGATCCTATGCCTTTTTTTTAGAAAAAAAGGGATGGAAAGATGAAACTGATGAATGGATATCCAACGGAAAACAACGATCATCAAGCGATAAAAAACAAAATCGCAAAAATAAAAAACAACAACGGGCAAAGCTTGTGCGGCAACGATCACAGGAAATCAATCCACTGAAAAAAAAGATCAGTCAGATTGAAACAAAAATCGTTCAAAAAGAAACAGAGTTGGACGGTCTCAATGCTCAAATGCAAACAGCCACTCAATCAGGTAATGCTCACGATATTGCTCGGCTGGGACAGGACATTCATGAACGCCAACAGGCAATCGATCAATTATTTGATCTGCTCGAACAAGAAACAGAGCTGCTTGACAACATTCAAAAACGATTTGATCAGATACTGGAGGGTGAATAAGCTTTGCCATCACTGGCCTTTGTCATGTCATGCGTTAAAATATCTGACCCGACAAACTTAAAATATGGATTCAATTAGGAGGATAACTTATAACTTATGTCTCAATCTAAAATGGCTTTAAAACCCTATCTTGAAGCGATTGAAGATCATTGTGATCAATTGTCAAAAGATGATCTCAAAAATATGTTTCGAATGAAGCATAACAAATTATAATCCTTATGGAGATACGCATTGAATGGAATCATGAAAAAAGAATGGCAGGATATGATCAAAGCATTTTTGCAATTAACACCTGAACAACGTGTTGAAGAATCTCAAAAACGACTTGATCAAAGCCTTGAAAGGTTAAGTACAATTCATAATATTTCTGTTGGAGATGCTTATGAGATGCTTATTACAAATCGTGACAGAATATATAGACAATTTTGCCGAAGAGAATAATATTCAAAGACTTGCGGCGATTATTGGTGGCGAAGCTGTGATAATGCATGGTATTCCACGCACAACAATTGATCTGGATATCTTGTTTTATTATAATCAGGAAACAAATTATTATGATAATATTTGCAAACGATTGGCTTCATTTTTCAAGGAAAAGTTTAGTGATGATTTCGAAATTACGCATTTTGAAGCCTCAAAAGACCCTTTTGATCCTTTGAGACATGATTTAATTGTCGTAAAAGATAAAAATAATCGCGTTAGAAAACTTGATATTCTGATTGCTAATTATAAGTGGGAATTAGAAGGCTTATTATCAATGGAATCGTCACATTCTGGTCCCCTAATTCCTTACCCAAAGCCATATCTGATAGCCATGAAACTTATGGCTGGCGGATTACAGGATGAAGAAGATATCAAAAACTTATTTTTTATCATGTCAAATTCTGAAAAAGAAAAGACATATGCCCTGGCGAAGCAAATTAAAAGAGATAAAAATCTGAATAGAATACTTTCAAGCAAAAGAAAGTACATTCGAGATGATCATCTTGAGGAGTTATGATGGATTGTTTTGTTAGAGCAGAATCATTGCTTTTTTATGGGCCTAAGGAACCACACAATTAAATAAGATTCCCATTTGGTATTTTCTGTCCAAAATTTTTTTAAGGAATACTCGAAAAATAAGTTCCCCATTTTAATTTCGGAGACACGATCCTTAAGTCGATGAATAGTGGAGTCCTAAAGCTTTAGCTTTGGGAGTTCCTTAGATTTTCAATGCGTTGTTTTTCTGTAACTCCCAAAGCTAAAGCTTTGGGACTCCAATCTAAAATGGGGAACTTAT
>PEAL01000222.1 GCA_002753725.1 Deltaproteobacteria bacterium | reverse complement strand
AAAATCATTTATCTTCAAGTAAAAAATAACTGACTGACTAAAAAAAATGAATTTAGGAGAATACTATCATGAAACATACAGTAGCTGTCGGTAAATATGAAAAACCGCTGGAATCGGTTCGCAGTATTGTCGATGCCTGTAATGGCCTGGCAAATCTGCCACAAAACGCTCGCGTGTATATCAAGCCCAATATTGTGTTTTGGACACGCGCTGTCGATTTTCCCAAATGGGGGGTCATTACAACATCACGAACCATCGAAGACATGGTGTGTATTTTAAAAGATTATGGAGTGAACAGCATTACCATTGGTGAGGGGACAGTCGTTTCCAATCCAAGGGATCGTGAAACACCGCAACATGCTTTTGAGTCTCTGGGCTATAAAACATTGAAAAAAAAATATGGTGTTGAGTACATTAACGTATTCGATCGTCCGTTTGTCGAAACAGACCTGGGAGACGATGTTGTTTTAAATTTTAATCAGGATTTACTGGAATCTGATTTTGTTGTGGATATTCCTGTTTTGAAATCCCATAATCAGACTGTTGTCAGTCTGGGAATCAAAAATTTAAAAGGCTGTATCGATATTATTTCCCGCCGGAGATGTCACAGCAAAAATCCAGAAAAAGACTTGAATTTCTGGGTGGCTCGACTGGCAGATAAAATGCCCCCCATGTTTACCCTGCTG
Organism: Deltaproteobacteria bacterium; assembly: GCA_002753725.1. Lineage (GTDB taxonomy): Bacteria > Desulfobacterota > Desulfobacteria > Desulfobacterales > Magnetomoraceae > Magnetomorum. The sequence goes on along the minus strand of PEAL01000222.1, from coordinate 8,190 downwards.
GATGGTATTTATACCAATGAACGCGGACCGGCCATCGATGGTCGCATTCGTCGAAGCAATATCCTGGCGGGATCATCGGATATTTTATCAGCAGACATGGTGGGAGCAAAATTGTTGGGTCGAGAACCTGCCGATGTGCCTCACCTTGTGCATGCCGCTAAAAATCATTCACGTCCTTTGGATCTTTCAGATATCACTGTTGTGGGTGAATCTATTGAGTCCTTAGCGTCCTATCACGAGTATGATTTTCACTATCAGGATGATGAAAATGGATGTTTGCCTGTTCCTCTGGCCAAACAGGGAATTCAGGGCATTTATTATCGAAAATATGATCTGTCCATGTGTACCTATTGTTCAGGCATCAATGGCGTTGTCCTGTCAGCCATTCGCTATGCATGGAAAGGCGAACCCTGGGATAAAGTAGAAGTTTTAACCGGTAAAGCGATGAAACCAACCCCTGGCATGAAAAAAACAATTCTACTGGGCAAATGCATGTACAAAGCGAACAAGAATCATCCGGATATCAATGAAATGATAGCTGTCAAGGGATGTCCTCCCAACCCAGAGAATGTGGTCAAAGCCTTGCATAAAGCGGGAATTGATGTTGATCCAGGGTTATTTCAAAACCTGGATCAGATGCCTGCTTTCTTTATGGAAAAATATCAGGGAAAACCCGAATTTGATGCCCGTTTCTTTACTGTGGAATGAAAAAAGATCAAAGCAGAGAAAGGCAAATATTATGCAAGAACAGGTGGTTACGCTAAGATTTCCAAAACCACTCTTTGACCGTATTCAAATAACGGCTCAAGCGAATTCGTTAACTTCAGAGGAAATCATTAAACAGTCTGTCATACTTTTATTGCCTGCTTTTGAATCGGATATCCCAACCAGCCAGCAGTTGGATTTATCTAAACTATTGTTTCTCAATGATATGCAGCTTTGGAAAGTGGCAAACATGGAGATGGCATCGTCTCAGCAGTCACGCCTGGAAAAATTAGCTGAAGAAAAAAAGCACAACCCTTTGGATGAAAATGAAAGTTTTGAAATAGACATATTGATGAATGAAGCACAAAGAATATTGTTGTGTAAGGCAGAGGCGAAGCGTATTTTGTCTCAACGTGGCCACATGATTTTTGGATCGATTGAAAATTAAAGTATGGGTGTTCCGGCAGAATTACGTTTGCTCATTGAGAAACGTGACAGAAAGAAATGTTCTTATTGCTTAACCAGCGAGGATAATTGTGGTTTAAGAATGCATATTGATCATATTCTTCCTGAATCTGCAGGGGGGAAATCCACAGTGGACAATTTATGTTTAGCTTGTTTCTCATGTAATGTTAACAAAGGGGCAAATCAGACATATCTCGACCCTTTAACAAAAACAATCGTTCCTTTGTTTCATCCTGTCAGACAAAAATGGAAAGAACATTTTGGTTGGGATGAAAGTAAAATAAATATTATTGGGTTGACCTCTTGTGGACGAGCAACTGTGTTATTGTTAAAACTGAACAACACGACTATTGTTAACGCCAGACGGCGTTGGGTTAGTGCAGGATGGCATCCACCTGATTAAATGAAAGTAATCAATAAATAATGAACTACAAAATATTTGGAACCCTTTTTGTTTCTCTTTTTTCTGTCATTTTGGGCGTCGGCATTGTAACACCATTATTGCCTGTATTCGCTCATGATCTGGGTGCAAGTGGATTTTTAATTGGACTTTTATTTGGCTCGTTTTCTTTATCCAGAACATTCTTTTTACCCATTTTTGGTCGAATGTCTGATGTTAAAGGGCGAAAACCTTTTATATTAATGGGCTTGCTTTCTTATGCGCTTATTTCAATTATTTTCATGTATATCTACGATCCCATATTGCTCATTGTCTGCCGATTTTTTCAAGGCATTGCCTCAGCCATGATTATGCCTGTTGTTCAAGCCTATATCGGAGAAATGACGCCTGAAGGTCAGGAAGGGTTTCAGATGGCATCGTTTAATATTTCAGTCTTTGCCAGTCTGAGCGTAGGCCCGATATTGGGCGGCTATATCAACGACCGATGGAACCTTCAAGCCGCATTTATGGTGATGAGTATCCTTGCCTTTGCAAGTTTTCTGGCGGCGTTAATATTGCTTCCAGCAACAAAAAATGAACATTACCGAAAAAAACGTCCCAAAAAGGTTTCCTGGAAACGTTTATTAAAGCATCGGCCTCTCATTGGACTCTTTGTTTTTCGCTTGGCTTATACCACCTGTATTGGTATGATATGGGCTTTTTTTTTTTTTTATGCAAGTAACACATTTCATTTGTCAAGTGCTGAAATTGGCATTCTCATTATGCTGGGTGTATTTGTAAGTGGTTTGTTACAAATTCCCATGGGATATTTAGCTGACCGTATTGACAGAACGTTAATGATTGTTATTGGTGGTTTTATTGTTTGCCTGTCCATCTTTGCTCTGGAGTTATCATCAGGTTTCTGGAGTCTGTTTATTATCAACTGCTTTTTTGGTATTGGCGGCGGAATTTCCAATCCACCCATCATGGCCTGTGCGGTCATCCTTGGCAAAGAATCCAAAATGATGGGTTCTGTTGTGTCGTTTTTAACAATGGGACATAGTTTGGGCATGCTGATAGGGTCTTTGATTGCCGGTATTATCATGGATATATCGGGTATCCTGTCTGCCTTTTTTATTGGAGGATGGATAATGGTCATTGGTTTGTTTGTGTTTTTTTTGTCTATTCTACCTGGAAAGAAATGATAGAAAAATCTCCGCCTTTTTGGGAATACGCCCGATTAATTCAGTCTAAAAGAAAAAATAGGGTTGGAGATACATCAAAATTGCAAGTCACTTATTGAATCGTATTTGTGAATTTAAGGAGGATGAATAAAACGTGTTTTTTAATATATTAGAACGATTTTTTGGCAGTAAAAATGACAGAGAATTAATTAAAATTCAGCCTGTTGTTTATCAGGTGAACGAGTTAGAGCCTCGAATGAAAGCCTTGAGTGATCATGATCTCGGCAACCTGACATTCACATTCAAAGAGCGGTTAAGCAAGGGCGAAACCATTGAAGAACTTCTTCCAGAGGCTTTTGCTGCCATTCGAGAAGCGTCCTGGCGGGCATTGAAAATGCGTCATTTTGATGTCCAATTGGTTGGCGGCTATGTGCTTCATAAAGGCAATATTGCTGAAATGAAAACCGGTGAGGGAAAAACGCTGGTTGCTACTTTGCCAGTATATTTGAATGCGCTTACTGGAAAAGGTGTTCATTGCATTACTGTTAATGATTATCTGGCCAAACGTGATACAGAATGGATGGGCCAAATCTATCGATTTATGAATTTGAGCGTTGGCACGATTGTCCAGGGCATGGATGAAATGGCTCGAAAAGAAGCCTATGGTTCAGATATTACCTATGGCACCAACAATGAATTTGGCTTTGACTACCTGCGCGATAACATGAAATTTGCGGTGAAAGAGCTTGTTCAGCGTGAATTGCACTATGCCATTGTTGATGAAGTGGACAGTATCTTGATTGATGAAGCCCGAACGCCATTGATTATCTCAGGCCCGGCGGAACAATCCACACATTTGTATAGCAAAGTCAATGGTATCATTCCAAATTTTAAACAAGATACCGATTATACCCTGGATGAAAAAGCTCGTTCGGCTGTTTTAACTGAAGATGGTGTGTCCTATGCTGAAAAATTACTGAAAGTAGAGAACCTTTACGATCCCAAATACATCGAGCTGCTTCATCATGTCAATCAAGCCTTAAAAGCGCATGCCCTGTTCAAGCGGGATGTTGATTATGTTGTCAAAGACAATGAAGTCATCATTGTTGATGAATTTACAGGTCGGTTGATGCCCGGGCGACGTTACAGTGATGGTCTTCATCAGGCACTTGAAGCCAAAGAACATGTGAAAATTGAAAATGAAAACCAGACATTGGCATCCATCACCTTTCAAAATTATTTCCGCATGTATGACAAACTTTCCGGTATGACCGGAACAGCAGATACAGAAGCAGCGGAATTTAAAAAAATATATAATTTGGATGTACTGGTGATCCCTACAAATAAAAACATGGTTCGCAATGATCATCCAGATTTGATTTATAAAACGCAAAAAGAAAAATATGAAGCTGCTATTGATGAAATTGAAGCATTAAACAAAAGCGGTCAACCTGTTCTGGTTGGTACCATCTCCATTGATATTTCTGAAGATCTCAGTAAAAAACTGAAAAAAAGAGGTGTCCCTCATGAAGTCCTGAATGCTAAAAATCATAAAAAAGAAGCTGAAATTATCTCTAATGCCGGTCAAAAAGGAGCAGTGACCATTTCAACCAATATGGCCGGTCGTGGAACAGATATTGTTTTGGGTGATGGTGTTCACGAGCTGGGCGGATTGCATGTTTTGGGAACATCACGTCATGAAAGCCGTCGGATTGATAATCAGCTTCGGGGACGTTCCGGTCGTCAGGGCGATCCTGGATCATCACGCTTTTATCTATCATTGGAAGATGATCTGATGCGTATTTTTGGCGGGGATCGAATTCATTCGATTATGGATCGTCTGGGTATGGAAGCAGGCGAACCCATTGAACATCGATTGATTTCCGGTGCTATTGAACGCGCACAGCGAAAGGTTGAAGGACATCACTTTGATATTCGTAAACAATTGATTGAATATGATGATGTCATGAACCAGCAACGAGAAGTTATTTATCGTCAACGGCAGGAGGCCTTGCGAGGTGATAATCTCAAACCCGCCATTGAAGAAATGATTCAAGGGATTATTGAAGGTATTGCCGAAGAGTTTTCCGATGAGCGGGCACTTCCTTATGAATGGGAGTGGGAACTTTTAAATGATGAATTTTATCAATTTTTCTTTTACCGGGTTCATCCAGATAATAATCTTCTTGATGGCCTGTCTCCAGAAGGTCTCTATGAATGGTTGTATCAGGATGTCACGGCAGTATACACGCGCAAAGAAACAGATATTGGTGCGCGTGAATTCCGACAAATCGAACAATGGATAACACTTCAGGCTGTTGATCGCCATTGGAAAGAACATTTGCTTTCCATGGATCACCTGAAAGAGGGGATTGGGTTGCGCGGTTATGCTCAGCAAAATCCTTTGATTGTGTATAAAAAAGAAGGGTTTGAAATGTTTCAGGATATGATTTTTCAAATTCAAAAAGAAATCATATCTGCATTGTTTCGTGTTGAACGTGTCAGAACTGAAAATTTAGAAACACTCGCCCAAAAAGAACACAAACAGTTAACATACTCTCATGGTAAAGAGCCCGCGAAAAAAGAACCTGTTAAGCGGGCTGAACAAAAGGTGGGGCGCAATTCTCCCTGTCCATGCGGCAGCGGAAAAAAATTTAAACAATGCTGTGCGACAAAATAACTCGACCATGTACACCTCACGAAAAAATAATGTGAAGGCATTTATGAAAGATAAAGCACACAATATGCAAGTATTGTTTTGGATATTCCAGGCGTTTGTCATATTTCTGGCATTGAACACGGTTGCCTGGGCACACATTCCAGAACATATCCATTTTCAGGGCATGCTCACTGATGAAAAAGGGGAATTAGTTTCAAGCGGCCAGCACGCCATACAATTTTCAATATTTAATCAGCCCACCCTTTCCCCCCAGATGTCTCCCCTTTGGAAAGAACGTCATCTTGTTACTGTGGAAAATGGGATATACACTGTGCTTTTGGGATCACACACGTCTTTTTTTGATCCTGATCAAAACTCAGCAACCAACGATGGACTCAGTTTTTCAACGTCTTATTATCTTGATATCATCTATAATGACCGTTCCCTGACAACCAATGGTCAATTGTTTCCACTGACGAGCGTCTGGACAGCCTTTCGTTCAAAAACCGCTACAGGTCGACTGTTGACATCTGTTGATCAAAACCATGACATCCAACCGAAAGATGATTTCATCCTTGTCAATGGTGGCGTAAAAATTTCATTACCCAAAGCAGCAACCTGCAAAGATCGAATCATCACAATTAAAAAATCCGATGCTGCTGCTAAACCCGTTCACATTGACTGCCAGGAAAAAGATACCATTATAGCTCCGCAAACCGGACACAGTGAAAAATGTCCCATTGATTTGACACAGCCCTTTGAAGATATTACGTTGATCAGTGATGGTCACCGATGGTGGGGAATGGGGCAGGGAAAGGTTATGGTTGAACAACAGAAAATGGTTGATTATGCCAATCTTCAACTAAACGATGCTTTATTGACCACTGATATAAAAGATGGAACCCTGACCCATGTAGATATTTCTCCGAAAGCTGGAATTACCTATCATCAATTAGCGCTCGATCAGTCCATTCAAGGTGATGATATTGTCAACAGCGCCATACAGTCCTCACATATTAAAGATCACACCCTTTCCAATATCGATATTGCAGCCAATGCTGACATTGAATATTCAAAGTTGCATCTTGATCAGTCCATTCAAGGAAAAGATATTGTTGATCATGCCATACAGTCCTCACATATTGAAGATCATACCCTTTCCAATATCGATATTGCAGCCAATGCTGACATTGAATACTCAAAACTTGCATTGAGCGGATCCATTCAGTATTCTGATTTATCACGCAATGCTGTAAGTACGAAAACGATTAAAAATGGAAGTATCCTTAATGAAGATATTTCTGATGATGCCCAAATTCAGTACCATAAATTAAATCTTGTTCGAGCCATCCAGCATCGAGATTTACAAAGCAAAGCGGTTGACTCGGATATCATTCAGGACAAAACCATTCGAAATATCGATATTGCGGATAATGCCCGGATTCAATATAAAAAATTGAATCTGACAGATTCCATTCGAACCATTGATATTAGCGATCAAAGCATTATTCCTTCAAAATTGAAACATGTCAATTCTATGGGAACAGAAAATCAGGCATTGGTGTCCGATGGTCAGGGAGGGTTTCAATGGAAAGATGTTCATCTTCTGGATAATGTTTATGTCGTAGGAGCAGGAAGTGCTTTTCAACGTATTGGTGATGCCTTATCGGTTGTCAAAACAAATAATCAGCCTGTACTCATTAAAGTCGGTCCAGGTGTTTTTAATGAACAGGTTATCACTCGTTCGAATATGTGTATTGAAGGATCTGGACAAAATATCACGACGATTCGCTTTACTGGTGGAAATCAGGGAAATGCAACAAGCGCAACCGTTGTTGGGTATACCAATGTTGAACTGAGAGATTTGACCATTATCAGTGATGCATCACAGGCAAAACATCAAAATGCCATTGGCCTGTTCAACCCTTCATCGGTAACTATCAGACATGTCACCATCAAAGCCTATGGTGGAACGGCTTATAACTATGGCATTTATAATGATCGATCAATTCCAGTCATCCTCCGAACAACCGTGAGTGTTCGGTCAACAGTTACTGAGGAAAGCTGGAATTATGGTATTTATAATGAATTTTCTGATGCGCATATTGAGAATGTCGATATACAGGCATGGGGGGGGGATCGAACCTTTGGCATTGCCAACAAAAGTTCTTTTCCAGTGATTTTTCATACACGGGTGACATCCAGCGCCGGTGTTATGAAAAACCGGGGCATTTGGAATGAATCATCTTCACCGCGTATTTCTCATTCAGAGGTCATCGTATCAGGTGTTTGTCATGATAATTATGGCATTGAAAATTATAATAATTCATCACCCATTATCAAAAATTCCATGATCAAAGCCGTTGGCTTGACCAGTTATGGCCTGTATCAATGGGGAAGCTCACAAGATTCCATCAAAATTTATTCATCAAATATTTCCGGAGAAACCCAAAGTATTTATGGCAATGCGGCAAAATTTCTGCTTACAAATTCTCAAATTGAAGGAGAACTGACGGGAGATATGACCTGTCTGTCTTCATTTGATCAGAATTTTTTGCCCCTTGATCGAAACTGTCAACCCGAGGAATGATAGCCATCACCATAAAGGCCTATGCTGGGACAGCTTACCATGAGAGCATTTATAGTTACGTTTTTATGAGCGAATAATACAGTCTACTCGAAAAATAAGTTCCCTATTTTAGATTGGAGTCCCAAAGCTTTAGCTTTGGGAGTTACAGAAAAACAACGCATTGAAAATCTAAGGAACTCCCAAAGCTAAAGCTTTAGGACTCCACTAT
>PEAL01000221.1 GCA_002753725.1 Deltaproteobacteria bacterium | reverse complement strand
AGGTTAAGCACGACCACCTGAAATTGTACGTCCGCCTGGGGTTGAAACCCCAGGCTATTTTCTGTCGTCCCTTGCGGGACTTGAAGTGTTTTTATTCCCAGATACGTTGATTGTCATAATCAACCTTATTTTTTTTCAAGAACGTGACAAATTCCTATTGCTCGCGCTTAAAAACAACTAATCAAGTCCCGAAAGGGACGACAGAAAATAGCCTGGGGTTTCAACCCCAGGCGGACGTACAATGTCAGGTGGTCGTGCTTAACCTGACGGCTATGGGCTTTCAATCGGCTCTATCCCTACGCTGCGATAACCGGAGTCGAACTCTTTAGCCTGATAGCTATTTGCTTTAGCCAGCTAAAAAGCTTAGGAACGTTCGGAAAATAAGTTCCCCATTTTAATTCCGGAGACACGATCCTTGATTCGATGAATAGTGGAGTCCTAAAGCTTTAGCTTTGGGAGTTCCTTAGATTTTCAATGCGTTGTTTTTCTGTAACTCCCAAAGTATAGGGTTTGAAACGAATGGCTTTACCCAACAAACTGAACCAAAACCATAATGATTCTTTACATATTATTAAACTATTAGTCAACCAACAGAATGTTAAATCATGGTGTTTCGTAAACCAGATCATTACTAAACAGAGTCTATTACAGTAGATTTTGACACCCTTCATATCTTCAGATCTTCATATCCTCTAAAAAGTATTTACAGTTAACACTTTCAGAGTTCGCAAAAATATATAACTTTAAATATCAAGCATATATAGATTGTCCTGCTGTGTATAATTGGAAATTAATAGCTTTAGCAAAATTTTTTATTTGGAATATCTTGATAAGAAAGAACTTAGTTAATCGTAAAGTTGTATCTGGCTGATATTCAAGATTATTTTATGTCAAGTCAAAAAAAACTTGGTTGTCGAGTATTAAGGTATAAATTTTGCACAGTCATTGTTTATCCAAATGAGATATGGATTGAACATCTTTAAAACCTATTTCTTTCAATATATCGGACAGTTAATTCTCCTGATACGCCTCCTTTGATTTTCAGAACACCATTCAGAGATTCAAAAAAATAGCATTGAACTGTGTTTCATATTGAAGGTTGAGATATGAAACACGTTAAAATAACCAATGAAAGGAGGTGAAACTCAAGGGATTTTCTTCCAGTGGCAGGGTTTTTTCTCCCAAAGAAAAGAGCAAACTAATTGAAAAATTAGGACGCAAAGCCACCGGCCTACGTTTGTAGAATACGGCAGCGGGGTCACCTATCTTTATAAAGACAAAGGCAAATTTACCGAAAGGTAAAGACGCAAAGCCTTCGGCCTAAGTTCCTTTTGGGATATGGCGGCAGGGCTACCTGACTAAAGATAGCTCATGGCAAATCTATTGAAAGATAGAGACGCAAAACTTCCGGCCTACGTTCGGAAAATATGGCAGCGGGGTTACCTTAGCAATAAGGTAGACAATAGCAAACTTGTCGAAAGACAAGGACGCAAAGCTTCCGGCCTAAGTTCGTCAGAATAAGGCAGCGGGGCTACCAATCCTTAAATTTTTAAAGGAGAAAAGGATTATGAAAAAATTACGATTTTTTACAATTGTGATTTGTGTTTTATGTTTTAGTTCTTTTGCGTTTGCCAGCTCATCTGGGTCAGATATTGAAAAACCACAAGATAAATATGCGATTCTTCTCGCCCACGGGATGGCTGCAAACGAAAAAATCTTTGGACTGGTCGATTACTTTTACGGCGTCCAGGGATGGTTGGAAGATAAAGGATGGACCGTTTATCAAACAGGAGACAAAGTTTCCCAATGGAACGATGCCATGCACAAAGGTGCAGAATTTACAGATGTTTTTTACAATGAAATTCTGCCAAGAGCCAAGGCGGATTTAGGAAACGATGTAAAGTTTCACGTCATTGGCCACTCACATGGCTGCCTGTATACACGGTATGCCCTTTCAATCGGGTCAAACAATAATCCACCGATTGCTCCCTATGTTGTCAGTCATACAAGTTTATGCGGACCTCATAGAGGAAGCACGGTTTGCGATCTATTATTCAATAATAGAGATAACCTGGGTGGAATTATTGCTGATGTTATGAATATGCCGATTATGGAGGATGTTCTGGGATGGTTGAACATTGACATTGTCGATGGCGTCCTGGATCCATTGTTTAAATTTCTGGATGGTGTTGGCCTTGAACAAGGTGAAGTTTCTGCATTGAACAATGCAGTAAACCTGTCAACCTATGGCGCCAACTTTATTTTCAATAAAAATGTCCCCAATGCTCCAGGTGTTAATTATCAAAGTTGGGCCAGTACTGTCACCGGACATAATCCACTTCGTGGTATTAACCTGTTGTTTAATCCCACTTATGGATATATGAGACATCCGACCAATGGGGATAAAGTTGAAAATACTGCGCAACTGTATAATGCACTTAAAGGTCCAAACGATCCTGCATTTAGTTTGAACAATACCATTAATTATGGTGGTCATCCAACAACTATCGGTGCATTGCTTGAAGGCTACAATGATGGCCTGGTTGATGAACAGTCAGCCAAATGGGGAACCTATCGTGGTTTGTTAAAAGGTGTTGAAATCAATCTTCTGATCGCATCTGTGGATGAAGGCGGTGTTGACCATTTTCAAATTAATAATAATTTGATTGGCAACACACCTGGTTTTTCTCCCAAAGATTTCTGGGTAGATGAACTGCTTCCCACGCTTGAAGATTACAGCAACTAACAAATCATTATTGTTTTCATGAACAACATTATAAACAAAGGATGCCTGCATAAAGCAGCATCCTTTGTTTTATACCTCACTGACATAGTGTTAACATCAACACTCCATTCTACTTTCCCTCATGATTTTCCTATATATGCATCCATTTCCGGCACTATCGCTGTATAGATTCCGCTTTCATATGTTTAGATCGTGTAACGATCAAATTTTTTATCATAATTTTTTCAATTCACTATCTTTTAACCATTTAATTTCTTTAATTATTTTAGGTTCAAAGCCTTTGTTAATCATATTTTGGGCTGTTTTGATTACATCTTTTTTTACACCTTTTTTTTTCACCTTTTTTGAATGCTCGAAAAATTTAGGATGCCTTCATAAAGCCCTCAAACCTCTTTTTTTGGTGTATAAGGTTTGACAATAGCATGATAATCGTTTAACAGATAAGCTCCACACGTTACAGTAAATCCACAAAAGGAGGTACGATCAAAGTACCATGTCAGAAAATACCACGAAGCATTCAACGTCACGCTTACAAATGGAATTGGAAAACCGTATTCTTCACGGTCTTTCAGCAGAATGGGAGCATGCGTCATGGATGTTAGACGAAAGGCTCAGAGTACGCTTTAAAAAACCTATTTTTTCTTTGAGTGATATGAGCGGTCGATGGGGCTACTGGTCATATGAAAAACGAGAAATTTGTCTGAGTCGAATCCTGGTGCGCAATTATTCCTGGGCAACAATCCGAGAAATATTGCGTCATGAAATGGCGCATCAGTTGGCACAGGAACTGTTGGGCGGTGCCAATGAAAAACCGCATGGGCCTTCATTTCAAAAGGCCTGCTATCTGTTCCGTGCCAATCCCAAAGCCAGCGATACTTATCAAACCTTAGACGATCGTATTCATGAACAAACATCTACGGATGAAGATCGACTGTTGGTTCGAATTCAAAAGCTCATGGCGCTTGCAGAAAGCAGCAATCAACATGAAGCTGAGGCTGCAATGGCAAAAGCCAATGAATTGATGACGCGATTCAACCTTTCAATCATTAAAGAAAATACTCCCAGAGACTATGACAGTCTTTTTGTGGGAAAACCGGCCCTTAGAAATTCTCGGGAGCTGCATTCTCTGGCTGTCCTATTAAATAAATATTATTTTGTTGAATGTATCTGGGTGCAGGCCTATGTCATTGAAAAACAAAAAATGGGACGGGTGCTTGAACTGATCGGAACGATTCAAAATTTACAAATTGCCGAATATGTCTATTATTTTGTTCGAAATTTTATTGATGCACAATGGAAACAATATAATAAAAAAAAGCGCCTGAGCCATCACAGGCGGAGTGACTTTGCCGATGGTATTATCGATGGTTTTCAATACCAGTTGAAACGTCAACAGCGGCGTTTTAAAAGAAAACAGTCATCGGATAATCAGGCATTGATCAATATTTCTGACCCACAATTAACAGAATACAAAGCGTATAGATACCCAAGACTTACAACGACAAGATGTTCCTCTGGAAATGCCGATGACTCGGTTATCAATGATGGCCGTCTCGTGGGAAAAAACCTGGTTATATCCAAAGGTATTACCGATCGTTCAACGCATTCAAATCCTCTGAGGATTTCATCATCATGATTCAGGAGAACAAAATGTCATCTCGTCTGAGAAGAATTAAACCCTTTGTTCATATGGTTGTGTTCATTTTTATTTTTTTATTTTGTGGCTGTGTATATTTTACAAATTCTCATTCATATAATTCAGAAAAAGAATACTTGTTAAATGTCAGGCAGTTGATCGAAAAAGGCGAAACCTTTTTTGCCAAAGGTCAATTCGAGCAGGCGGTTCTTACCTGGGAAAAGGCTCTTGCTGAAATTGACGTACGCCTTTATTATGAAATGTATATCAAAACAATAAAAAAGCTCGCTTCTGCTTATCAAACGTTAGGCTATGTAGATCAGGCTGAACGATTGTTTCAGAACGCCTTACCTGTTGTCAATCAAAGCACAGATTATTTTTTAAATACATTGTTTTATTGCAGTATGGCTGATTTTTATACAGCATTTCGACACAATGAAAAGGCGCAACAGGCTGTAACTCAAGCTTTTAAGCAATCTCGGCCTTCGCACCACCCGCAGACCAAAGCGATTGTTCAAAATAATCTTGGAAATTTGCGAGCCGTTAAAGGTGATTACGATAAAGCCTTAATGGCTTACCAGAACAGTCTGACATTAATTAATCAGGCAGGTGACAATTATGAAATTATATCCGAGATTTTACTGAATATTGTTCGTGTAAAAGTCTATCGGGTGTATGGCAAATATCAACGAGATGATTATAAACATATTACAGATGCCTTCAATCAGGCATACCGTGCCATTTGTATGCTTCCTGATGGCTACAAAAAAGCTGCACGGCTCGTTTCTTTTTCTTTATTGATTCAGGATTTTAGAAAAGAATTGCATGTTGCCATGCGAGATCTTGAAAGTACTGTATCGCTGATCATCAAAGGTGAAGAATTTTATTATCAGGGGCATCTGGAACATGCTGTCTTTAACTGGGAAGAAGCCCTCTTCATTTTGGATACAGAAAAATATATTGGTATTTATATTGATACCTTGCTCAATTTGGCCAATATTTATCAATCGTTTGGAAATTATGAAAAAGCATTGTCAGCCTATGAAAAAACCATGCCTTTGATCAATAAAAGCAGTGACAGGTATCGTAACGCTCGTTTTTTCAGCAACATGGGAGAATTGTACCTGTTTTTGGAAAATGTCAAGGAAGGGGTTTCTTATTTAAAAAAAGCCGTGGATGAAGCCCGGCAGCTTAAAAATCCTCAGATTTTGGCCCAGGTACTTCAAAAAAAAGGTGATGGCCTGACTGCGGATCGCTATTTTATGGGTGCCATGATTGCATATGAAGATTCATTGAATCGTATTGAAGAATTATCTCAAGATTCAGATATCCATGTTGCAGCATTGATTGAAAATATCCGCAATCAAATTAATCAGGCAAGGAAACAGCTTCAACAAACAATTCAGCAAGCCATGACACGATTTCAAAGCCAGAACCGCCAGGATCTTCCCTATGAAGATTATGCAGATATTATTATTGCTTTGGATGATATCAACCAGGATATTCAAACCCTTTTAGATCTTTTCAAACAAGATGAGGAACAACAAACCGTTAAAATTTATTCCCAGCGCATTCGAAAAGAAATTCAAACCGCCGATGATTTTCTCCAGCCTATCGCCTTTTATGCATTGACAAATGCCCGACAGATTGCAGAAAAGATCCAAAACCGCAGACTGCTTGCCCATTCTCACGCTGCACTGAGTGATATTTATTCAGAAAATCATCGATATACGACAGCCATCAATCAGATCAGGCAGGCTGTTTTTTTTGCACAAGAAAACAATCTGGCTGATATTTTATACCGGTTTCAATGGAAACTGGCACGTTTATTTAAAAAAAGAAACAATCCGGTCTATCATGATTCAAAAAATGCCATTGATACCTATCAAATGGCAATTGATACCTTGAATCCCAATGATCCTCAATGTGAATACAATGACAATGATACCGATTCTCCTTCAACCACCAAGCGGATAAGTATTTACAATGTAAGAAAAGATTTACTCAATGCTTATCCAACAGGCATTTCCTTTGAAAAAGATATCAAACCCCTTTATGTTGAAAGGGTTGACGTTTTACTGAATCAGGCCATGAATCTCGAATTATCAGAATCTGAGCGGAAGCAACGTGTCATGCAAGCCATTGATACAATGGAAAATTTAAAAATAGCTGAATTCAAAGACTTTTTTCAAGATGAGTGCATGGGTAAAACCAGTGAGCCTGTGATATCGATCAACGCAACGCAGCTCAAACAAATTGACCCCTCTGCGGCAGTCATCTATACTGTTTTTTTGAATGATCGTTTGATTGTCATTCTCATTACGCAGGCAGGTGTTCACATCTATCCTGTGTTGGCAACACTGGAACAAATTCATGAAACCGCCCTGCAATTCAGAAAAGAAGCCCAAACACCGCAACAGGAATTATACAAAGGATATGCTGCCCAGCTCTATACATGGCTCATACGTCCCATGATCGACACCCTGAAAATCAATAATATTAAAACCCTGCTGATTGTCCCTGATGGTGTTCTTCGTCTGGTTCCTTTTGCTGCCCTTTATGATGGGTTTGATTATTTAATCAAACAATATGCAGTTGCATATCTTCCCTGTATTACCCGTTCTTCTCCCCGATGGCTATCCCGAAAAAATGCAACTCTTTTTTTTGGCGGGCTGTCACAATCACGGCATGATATTATGCCACGATTTCATGTTGAAACAGATTATAAGGCCATTGAACATGCCATGAAACGCTTGATCAAAATCGATGAATATCTGGATCGTTCTTTTTCAAAAAAGCACGTATTCAAAGCTTTTGAAAACAATCCCTACGAAATTGTTCATCTGACATCCTATTGTGATATCGGTGCCTCTCCTGATGATTTTGAAATCAACGCTCATGGTAAAACATTCAAATTTGAAGATATTGAACGCCTTTTTGGAATATCACAAAAGACCAAACCCGGGCTTGTCATTTTTGACTATAGCAGAACACTTCCAGAAAACTGGAACGCCACATTGCTCTATTCTGGATTTACAATAAAAACAGGTGCCCACAGTTTATTGCTGTCTTTATGGACAGAGCGTAACATTGGCGCATCAGAACTTGTTCCTGAGTTTTACCGTCAACTGATTCGAACACCCTATCAATCAAGAGCAGAGGCCCTTCGGTCTGCTCAGATAGAAATTTTAGAAAAAATCGCCTTTCATCATCCATTCTTTTGGAGTGGGTTTGTTTTGATTGGAGATTGGTTATAACAACTCTCTTTTAAAAAAAATTACAGATACCTTCATTTATAGACGATAACACTATTATCCATATCAAATAAACAAACTAACTAAGAAATCTATTGTGTTTCCAACATAAATGATTGAGAGGTGTGTTATGATCATACAATCATCATCCATCCAAATGAATGCCACCCATTTTCAAAAGGAAAAACATACAGAGATGGATGTTTTTCGAACGTTTGGAAATGGGGGAGTGCTTCGTTTTGTTAATGGGTCGTCGGATTCCGACGACAATCAGAAGGATCGGCTGAGTCTTTCCAAAGACGTTGAAGCCTTTCTCCAGGATATTCAAGAAAAAATCAAGGATGCACACCAGTCTAAAGAAGATGATGACCGTGAAGTCATGGGTGTGAAAAACTTTATGGTGAAGCAGATTTTAGAAGCTGTATTTGGTAAAGAAATTAAAGTCATTAAATCCTCTGATCTGGAACCAGAAACACAAACCTTTTCTGAAAATCTGGGTGAAACTATTGACAACCCTCAAAATATCGAACCTGGAACAGAATATATTCATCAGGAATCTCATTATGAATATGAGGCGGTATCATTCAGTGCAGAGGGTAAGATAAGAACGGATGATGGAAAAGAGATTGCTTTTAGTCTTCAAATGGCTATGTCGCGAGAAACATACTCAGAATCGACCTTTGCCCTGCGTGAAGGTGGGCAGCCCATTGATCCGTTGGTCATTAATTATGCAGGGTCTTCTGCTGACCTGACCGATCAAAAATTCCTATTTGATCTGGATGCAGATGGTACGATGGATGAAATATCGTTTGTCACACCTGGAAGTGGTTTTCTTGTATTTGATAAAAATCAGGATGGAATTATACAGGATGGATCGGAACTCTTTGGCCCAACTACTGGCAACGGTTTTGCCGAGCTTGCCCAATATGATCTGGATCGAAATGGTTGGATTGATGAAAATGACACCATTTACGATCAACTTTCCATCTGGTCAAAAAACCAGAAAGGTGAAGATCGTTATCAGACCTTGAAACAGACCGATGTCGGCGCTATTTATTTGTCTGCCGCGCAAACATCTTTCGCTTATAAAGATTTTGGGATGAATACGCATGGCAGTCTCAATCAATCAGGTGTTTATTTTACTGAATCCGGTCAACCTCGACTGATTCAACAACTGGATCTGGTTGCTTGAGTGGGAAAAGGGTATATCCTATCTTTTCCACTTAAAATAATCCAAATTCTCTGAAAACTTTGTCAATAATAACTTTAAGCGAAAACATATTTTCTTTAACCTCTTTAGCCGTGCATAGAAAATTTAACATCACTATTCAAAGTCTTCT
>PEAL01000031.1 GCA_002753725.1 Deltaproteobacteria bacterium | reverse complement strand
AAATTACCTGTTGAATCAAATAATATGGGAGCCCAGTTTGTAATCCTGGTTATTAATGGATAGTCTTTTAGATCTCTTTGTAAGCCTTCTGATATAAAAAAACGATCCAAACACGCCGTGTTTTCAATCCAGACCAGTCGTAACGACTGAGCGGATGAATAACCAATAGTATGCAAGCAGGCTGCCAAACATTCCTTATCTGTATTAAAAAAAAGTGGAATGGCTGCTTTTTCTGGAGATAATGCTGTAAGGGCATTCATATATGTTTTTTCAAAATCAATGGTTTCAAGGCATCGCGTCGTTATAACATCGGCCAATCCAATACCGTTAGCGTTCCCATGCGTATTATGAGATAAGTTCCTGATAAAAATACGTTTAACATGGGGCCGGTTAAAGAAATCACCGGTAATATCACGATGTCTGCCGGTGATGTTAGAATCCATACCAATACCACTGATATTTTTTCCGATTTCATTGATGATCAAAACATCCAATGGATCAAATGGAATGGAGGGCATCAGGGATTTTGCTTTTTGGAGCAGCTTTTTTTCACGGTCAGGAATATTTTTTCCAGGAATGGCTTCGATGTGGGCCAGACGTCCATATTGATTTTCTATGAGCCCTATCCCAAAAAGGACAGACTGTTTATGGAGAATCATCCGGGCAATGGGTTCAATCCATGAAAATCCGTGTAAAACCGCTTGTTGGTGATATGCAGCAGCGCCGGTTGCTTTTCCCAGTCCAATACAGAGCATTTTGCAAAGTCCGCTTTCAACAGGTGCATGGAATTTTGTATGGGATTTGATTCGATTAATAACAACAATATGATCGGCTTGAATGGCTGTTTTGGAAAAATAAACAGGACTATCAAGCGTCTGTTCTCCTAATTTAAGGGTAGCCATATCTGCTCGAATAGGCACGGACATGGTATCTTCTGTAATGCCAAAGGTTTCCAGAACTTGACATTGACCTTCTGGTGTTGCATTTCCATGACTACCCATTGCAGGAATAATAAACGGATCATATCCCATAGACTTGAGAAAATTTACACATTGTCTTACCACAAAAGCCAGTTGATCGATACCGCGACTGCCAACAGCAATACCGACCGTCTCACCTGTTTTTTCAGGTACTGTCAGTTGCAGATTTGAAAACGTTTTGCTCAATTCTTTTTCAACAGAACAAATGGCATTCTCTGGCCAGTGTTGTTCAACCGATGCTATTTTTATCTGGCTCAGAGACTCTTTTGTTCTGTCAAATGGAAATGGAAATCGTTTTTTTGGCGTATTAAGAAACAATTTTTGCCTCAATGGGTGAGTCTTCGGTTGTTTCTTGATGATTATCAGTGGCTTGCCAGGTTAATTGTTTTGCATTTTCAGATTCAGATTGAAAGGTTAGTTGAAGTCGTTGTTTCTCAATTTCTGTTTTGCTTTCTATTGTTTTGGTTGCCAAAAGATATCGCAAATAGATAACCCACACAAACATTGTAAAGATGAGAATGCCGCCAATCAGAAAAAACCACTTAAATCGAAGAATGGCCTGAATGCCAACCTCTCCGATATAGGTAATAAAATTGGGAACAACCCAGTATGCCAAAACACAAAAAAATGCAATGGCTCCCACCATGAAAATATTGATTTCACTGAATCGATGGAGCATGCTTTCCAAAGCGGTTTCTTTTTCATGGGGTGTTCTCTTCTCATCAGTGGATGTATCAGACTTTTCTGACTCTCCAAACAGGTTGGCAATGGCTTTAAATACAAATGCAACCAGTAAGACGATGCCCACAGGAATGCCAAAGGCTGCAGAAAACCATGCGCGAAACGGAAAAGGTTCATAATCTCTTTCGAGTTTCACCTCATATTGATCCAACGGGCCAAAATTTTTTTCAAAATAATATTTGTTAAAATCCGTTAGATTGTTACCATCAGCTTCATAAATAACGTCTTTTTTTTCATTGATGACGACGATTTTTGATTGATTGCCAGATTTTAAAACCGCAACAGCAAAAATTTCCATTTCAAGTAAAAATAAACAAATTCCAATGATAATAAAAAGTTTTTTATTTTTTTGGATCAATCGCATCAATGAATTTTGTGTGTTCATACGTGTGACCTCTTAGAATATTTGTATTTTTGTTCACGAGACTATTCTCAAGAACAAATCATAATTAATCTTATATATCAAAAGATTAGCGAAAAATCTATAACAGACATCATTCAAACAAATAGATTTTCATTGGGCCGCTGATTCAACAGCAAGGGAGAATCAAAAAAACGGTCAAATACATCATGAATGTCCGCAAAATTACCGGTTTTTCGAATATTTGATCGAAGCGTGTTACCAAATCGAAATCCAGCGCAATAATATTTGGAAAATTTAATAAAGCGTTTCCTTGCCTGTATCGAATCATAATGTTTTTCCAAAAGAAAAATATATCTTGAAATAACATCCCGCCAGGCGGTTTCATTCGGTTGAAAGGTACCGTTCCATTCTGCAAAAATCCAGGGTTTGGATATCGCAATACGCCCCAGTGAAATGCCATCACAACCTGTTTCGGTGAACATCCGGTAACAATCATTCCTGTCAAACACATTACCATTGCCAAAAACAGGAATGGAAACTGCCTGCTTGATTCGTGTAATATATGCCCATTTTGGGGGGCGAGTTCGACGATCCGGTGCAACGCGCGGATGAAAAGTGATTGCATCCGCGCCGGCATCTTCAACATATCGGGCAAAATCAACAGCCAGATCAGGGGAATCTGACCAACCCGTGCGAAATTTAACCCATACAGGAATATCAACAGCGGCTCGAACCGCTTTGATGATATCAACCGCAAGACTGGGGGTTTTTAGCAAGGAAGCTCCCATTCCGCGTCTGCATATATAAGACATTGAACAACTTAAATTAATGTCCACACCAAAAAAGCCTTCCTGTTCAATCCGACGTGCGGCATTGGCCATATCTTCAGGAGAGCCTCCCAATAGTTGCCAGACAAGTGTATCACGTTCTGAATCACGCCATCGGAAAACCGGAGATACGTTTCGATTTTCATGGGGAATTGCTTTAGCAGCACTCATTTCTGAAAAAAGCAGGCCATACTGTCCGTAGTCGGCAAGCAGCTCACGAAAAGCCACATGACCCAGGCGTGACATGGGAGCAAATATCAAGCGATTATTGAGAGTGCGATTCCTGATGGTTAAGGGCCGCTGGATCAACTGTTTTATTTGAGTTTCAAGCATGGTGTGCAAACGTTTCTTTTGGCGGATTAAAATATCCGAATCTAAGGGATGGATACTTTGTTTTTAAATGTTTCAACAATGGGGCAATGCCAACAGGCGTCTCAGTGTTTGTATCAAACATTTGAGAATAATACCACAAAGGGTCAATGTTCAGATTTCGCCATTGAATCAGATGAATAGGGTATTGATTTAGAAACTGTTCAAGCGCCTGAATTTCTTTGGGTAAATCTGTAAAACCAGGACAGTTCAAATAGTTCAGTGCGACATGTTTGTCAAGAGATAAGGCCATTTCGATACTTTTGATAACATCGTCAAACGAATAATTGATTGGCCGAAAATAAATGTCATAGGCTTTGGGTTGAAGGCTGTTAATGCTTACCCGAATGCTGTCCAGGCCGACATCAAATAGATGTTTCATCAGATCGGGACAACTGGCATTGGTATTGAGATTAATGGTTCCCTGGGTGGTTTTTTGACGAATTTTTTCAATAGCTGGACCGATGGCGTGAGCAGCCAGTAAAGGCTCGCCTTCACATCCTTGTCCAAAGCTCACCACTGAATGATCAACGGTTTTTATATGTTGAATCGCAATTTCTGAAATTTCATCGGGTTCAGGGGTAAAGGATATCCGATCCTGGCTACAATGGATGCTACTGTTTTTTTGTAAAGACAAACATCCCAAACAACGGGCATTACAGGATGTCGATGTTGGTAAGGGGGCCTCACATCGGCCAATAAAAAAATTTTTTGCAGCAGGGCATCCGTATACCAGAGCGCAATGTTCCAAATGCTTTCTTAATCGATTGTTGGGCATGATTTTTTGAAGGTGTTTTACCCCTTGATGAACTTTTGACAGCGACATCAATCTTAAATCCTGGCGTCGTTCCCAATCGACCTGAATAGCAGAGACTCGAAAACCGTTTTGATACCAACCCACAGCACCATAAGAGAACAAAGGCAAGGGGGGGACATGCTCATCTGCTTCAAATGCACTAAGGTGCGATAAAATATAGCCTGGAGAGCAAAAAACAGAAACCGGAAAAAGCGGCGTACCGGGTTCATATGGATTTTCTACGATTTCTTCAACAGCGTTGGTCATGGGATTGTATACAATGGGTGATCGATCGGGTAAAAACATGATTTCACTGCCATAGGGCATGGGGATGGTGTTTTCTAAAGAAAGAATATCTACATCAACAGGCCCCATACGACCAACGGCTGCATAGCCGTCCAGTTCGAAGATTTCACCCGTTGTATCTGCAACAAGGGGCTGGATATATTGAATATTTTTGGGTTTATTTTTGCGCATTTTTTTGAAAATTAATGTATTTATTCTTGAGTCAACAGCGAGAATCCTTATTCTTGAACAACAACCGAAGCATTGGTGTCAAACGGATTTTGACGAACCGCCAGGGAAAATAAAAAGGGGTACCGGGTTTTAATAAATCGCATGTACTCGATCCAATGATCAAGCAGAGTTATATACACGCGTTTACAATCACCAGCCAGGTGGGTTCGATCAGAATCAGGGAGTCTTTTGAGTTGTTTTCTGGCAGCCAGTTCTTCTTTTAAGTGAAGCACAGAAATGAGCAGTTCTGTAAAATTTTCATGTTCCTGAAGCGTTGGATTTTCAATCAATCGAAGAAACAGTTCACTTTTTTGATTAAGAAAGCTGTTCAGTTCAACAAATCGTATGTTATTGGTATCAATGCTTAATTGAAAGGAGGGGCGTTTTTTTTTAAGGGCAATAAAATCATTATCCTGCCATTTATTATTGATCATAAAAGCCATTCTGTTCGATGAATTCAGACCCGGGTCATTGGTTGCAAAAATCGAAAGCAAATGGATGCCGGCTTCACTAAAAAAAAGGCCCATCATAATATTCAATTTTTCCAGGCGTACCTTTTTCCCCCGTTTGTCTAAAACAATTTCTGTTGCATTTGCCATGACACCTAAAAAGGTGCCGGCCCCCATAATAATTAAAATCATGGCCATTGCTTTTCCAGGAAGGGTAGCAGGGGTTATGTCTCCATAACCCACTGTGGCAATGGTTACAATACAAAAATAAAACGCATCAGGAAGACTTAAATTTTCAAACAATTGAAAAGCACATGTTCCCAAAGCGATCAAAGACACAAACATCAGTAAATAGAACTTGAGTTGATACTGGCTCTGCATGATATATCCAAACCATTCGTTGTTATTGTTAAGCTAACGTTCTTATTTAGAAAATAATGGACTCAATGAACGTTATCTGTTGAAGTCATAAAGTCCATTTTTATATAGAAAATATAGTCAATTGTGATTAATTAGACGGGTAATATGTTTGTAAACTGATACGCTTCGACAGGTGATCCGATCCATGCCGAAAAATCATCCTCTCCCCATTGCTCAATACCCAATAAATGATCACCGGAGTCATCCTCAAATGTCCATGATAATAATTCATAGGATGTGCTTTTGCCATCTGGATGAAAATATCCGCCTGCACTGTCCTCAAGATAATATTTACGATTATCATAGGATATTTCTTCAGGCGGATCTTCATATTCCTTGATATGTTCCCGGACAAATGCTCCAAGCTTATTAAAAGGGATTTTTCGTGTCATTATCCAGGTTTCTTCATCATCGAATTCTCTTTCCAGAAAAATGGCATCATCG
This sequence comes from Deltaproteobacteria bacterium, assembly GCA_002753725.1. Classification (GTDB taxonomy): domain Bacteria; phylum Desulfobacterota; class Desulfobacteria; order Desulfobacterales; family Magnetomoraceae; genus Magnetomorum. The sequence goes on along the minus strand of PEAL01000031.1, from coordinate 22,609 downwards.
GCACAGGCCAGATGCCATTCATCAGATGTTTCCCCTGCACCCCAGTCGTATTTGTTGTAAGCTTTGACTTCCCAGGATTTTAAGTCGTAATCTACAAAATATCCAGGTTTGATTTGACTCAGATCAAGATCGGTCAAATTTTCTTCCTGTTCTTTTTTCCGAAACAGATCTTTCCATCCCATGGTTCACTCCATTCGTTTATGATGGCCTCAACAGATGAGTGGTCTATTCAAGGAGACCCATTTTTTTCTTCAGTTCTAACAAATTTTGAGAAGGTACATTGACCGATTGCCGAGAAATAGCGGCATTAATTTCATCGTCAACGCTTTGATCCGATGTAACAATATCGCCGTAAGCCATAGCAAGGGCTTCATCTTCTTCAACTTTTGCTTTCATTTTTTCAAGCATGGCCATGGTCCCTGATGAATCAATGCGAGCCAGTTGTTTATTGATTTTCTTGGTGGATGATGCTGTTTTAGCACGGGCTTTTAAGGTAACAAGATCATTTTCTGTTGAGGTAATGGTTGTTTTTATCTTGCTCACGTTACTTTGTAATTGATTGGCCATTTGTTCATGCCTCCCTGCTTCTTGAGACAGTCGAATGGATTCATTTGCATGTTGTTCTTTTTTGCTTAACGCCTCGGTTGCCAATCGTTCTGCATCCATTTGATCCATTTCACCAGATTGCATTTTTTGAAGCAGAATCATTGCTTTTCGTTCATAATCAGCAGCCAGTTTTTTATTGTTATCCGCATCTTTGCGCGTGCGGATGGCGATACCTTTGACTTCAGCCAGGCTTGTCATGGCTGCTTGAAGATCTTTTTTGAGATCCCGAATGCCCTGTTCAGACATTTTGATGGGGTCTTCAAAATTATCGACAACAGAATGAGCCTGGGCCTGACCTACTTTAAAAAGTCGTTTAAATATTGACATGCGTCCCTCCTAAAAAATATCATTCAGAAAAATTCATTAATGATTGTTTTATGTTATTTGACATAATTCAACAATTCTGAACCATTCTCACTCAAGGCCATGCTCAAGGCCTGAATGGATGCTTCCAGTTCGTTAAGGTCCAGATTTTCCAGTTGAAGCGTATCCCGAAAAATAATCATTTCAGCCGTATCATCCAGAACAAATGCCCCATGAACCAATTCGCGATTCATTTGAAGCAGTCGTTTGAATAAATCTTTTGGGTCATCGGGTGTTTTCATGATCACCTGTTCAATCACCAGAATGGGTTCTTCACAATCAATGACCATGTTTTTGACGCCCTTTTCCTCGTCATCGATAACAACCAGCTCTTCAGCGGTGTCTTCTTCGACAACGGGAAAGCCAAGCTCTAAAAGGTATTGTTTTACCAAATCAAATTTTTTCATAATTCTTTTCCTCCTGAGTGTAAGAAAAAACGAAATTTCTTGTCTATTAATATAAGACCAAACTGAATTATTGCAATGCCATTATTCAGAACTTTGGTCAAGGAAAGATTATTAACTTGGAGGTTGAAATGAAGATGAAAAACAATCGCAATGGAAATTGCAGTGGTTTTACATTGATGGAAATTATCGTTGTTTTGGTTATTTTAGGGATACTTGCTGCTGTCATTGTTCCTAAATATACCAATCTACAAGATGATGCCAGACGAAAAATTATTGAAGGTGTCATTGCGGAATTGCAGGCCAGATCCAACATTTCTTACGCAAAAGGCGGTTTGACACGCATTCCAATTGCAAATCGGGCGCCGGATGTTTCTGATTTAAATGGCGTTGACAGTCAATATGAAATTGTTGATCGCCCTTTACCTAAGCGTGAGCAATACATTACGCTCATTTTACCCAATGGCAATACAAGGGTTCCGATTTATTATATTCCTCCCCGGGATGCGTTTCATTCTTTGGGTGCAGGACCAGCAAGTTTTTTTCCTTATGAATAGGCTATGAGTCGGGGCATAAGTATTTAATGGTAAATGAGGATGAGCCTCTGCTCTCGATGGATATTTTTTTATTGATAGGCTTGGAGCAATAATGGAAACAAGTGAAGATCCTCTATTAAGTTTAAGTCAGCACAGTCCATATTATCCAGAAATGAATCATTGGGTCTATGGAAAAGATCTCAATGGAAAAATTATATGCTACCTAATAGTTGTATTGATTGTTGATATTGTGGTGATGTTATCATATTTTCAGCTATAGGAAATACATAATCCTGTGGCTGAAAAAAATAAATGAGGATATCTATTCTCCACAAGCAACTTCATAGGATTTATCCAACCAATCCTGCAACAAGGGTGGAGTTCCTAAACAAGAGGATGTGGGCGTCCAGACACATTGGGCTTTCAATTCAATACCATCCTGAACCACAGAGACTGGCTTGTCCTCAGATACAACGACCACGACAACATTTTTATATTGTGCGGTAAAACGAAGGGCAGAATTGAACCGTGCTCCTCTTGCCCGGTCTTCACCAGGAATGGCAAAACCATCAAGAATACAACCAAAACCATACAGTTCTGGCTCAGGGCCAATATGCAATGCACCATCCAGCTTAGATAATGATTGGGCCAGTTCGATGTTATGAGCTTCTCGAAGATCAAGCGGGTCGGTCAAGTGCTGGCCTGATATATTCAGCATTGGATTGTTTAAGTCAATCACGAGCGTGCAGCCATGTTTTTTGTCCTCTGCATGGTGAACAATTATATTGATACATTTAAATAAAAGGTGCTTTTTTTCCTGGGGTTCAATATCCATGTCTAATAAAACTTCTTCCAGTTGAACGAGTTTGGCCTGATGTGTAAACGAATGATAACTGCCATCACGAAAACTGCATACTGGATCGCCGTTTATGCGAATAAAACCATGCCCTACACGAAAGTCGGCTGTCAGGCGGCTGGCGGGTAACTGTCCGGTTACAATGCCCACCACATGCTTGCCATTGGAAACAAGTTTTCGGTTGGCATTTTCCACAGCAATCAATAATTTCCGGATATGTTTGGCATTGCTCAGGGTGGGTTGTTCTCGTTCTGGAAATTGTGCCATGAAATCAAGCTGATGCAGCATGCGAGGTTCGATAAAACAAATTTCTCCCTGGGGCCATTGCCCCTCCTCTTTAGTGTTTGAAATATCCAAAATGGTGTTGAGTACTTGATACACTGGTAGTTGCATATCCATGCCAGAGCTTTCATTCAAAAGATCAACAATGTAATCACAAACTGCGCGCGTAGCATATCCGGCCAGTACATATCCTGAGGTGCCTGAATGGACAGAATGGGCACTGATAACATCCTGAGACATGAGCCAGACCGCATGCTCCAACCATCGTTCTGTAGGGCCAATGGCGCAAACGTTGGGATGATGTTCCGTAAACCACATTTGATAGAAGATCGATCGAGAAATGCCACCATATGAAATCAGTCCGGCCGGCTAACTGTATGGTTCAGATAATGGCTGGTCCAGAATACTTTGCTGACAGGCATAGATGGCATTTTTTCGCCAATGATCACTATCAATATAGATTTCTTTGAGTTTTGGTTCATGACCATGAAGTAAATTCTGAGGATCACAAATATGAACGGGTGCATCCTTGCTTGTTGCAAATATCAATGCTACACGGCTTTCACCAGAAAATTGCGAAAGGCCTTCCTTAAGCCCCTCATGATAATGATAAGCAAATAGTTTGCTGATTTTGTTATAAATGTAAGCATTCATATTTTACGATCCGATCATATCTCAGAAAAAAAGCCCTCAAAAGAGGGCTTTTTTTATTAATGATAAAGTTGATGGCGTTCAGCTTTTATATGGCTTCTAAACGAACGGCACAAACTTTATATTCAGGAATTTTAGAGATGGGATCTAAAGCCGCATTGGTCAGCTTGTTGGCAGCCGCCTTTCCAAAATGAAATGGAATAAAAACGGTTCCCGGAGGCAATGTTGTCGTAATGCGAGCTTTTGCATTGATTTCGCCCCGTCGAGACGACACCTTTACCATTTGTCCATCTGAAATGCCACTGGATTTTGCACTGTGTGGGGATATCTCAACAAAGCATTCCGGTGAAACAGTATTGATATCATCTGATTTCATGGTCATTGTACCGGTATGATAGTGATAAATCACCCGACCGGTTGTCAGATATATGGGATATTCATCATCCACTTGTTCATCCGGTGGGATGAAATCAATGGCATGGAACAGTCCTTTGCCACGTGTAAACTGACCCACATGTAAAACAGGGGTTCCATGATGTTCCAGAGTGGGGCAGGGCCAATGAAGTCCGTCAAATTGTATTCGTTCATAGGTAATGCCAGCGTAGGATGGTGTAACCTCACGGATTTCATTGAAAATGGACTCACTATTTTCGTAAGACATGGGGTATCCCATTTTTGTGGCGATTTCGCAGGTAATCCACCAATCATCACGGGACAGGCCAGGGGGATCGACCGCTTTTCGAACCCGTTGAACTTTTCGTTCAGTATTGGAGAACGTTCCTTCTTTTTCGGCGAAACAGGCAGCGGGTAAAACAACGTCAGCCAATTGAGCGGTTTCTGTTAAAAAGATATCCTGAACAACCATAAAATCCAGATGCTTTAAACTGGCTTCAGCATGATTCAAGTCAGGATCAGAGACCATTGGATTTTCACCGATGATATACAAGGCTTTTAATTCACCACTATGGGCTTTAGGAAGCATTTGGGTGACAGTCAAGCCTGGCATATCTGGCAAATGATCTACTTTCCAGGCGATCTCCAATTTTTTACGAACATCTTTATTGGTCACCGGTTGATATGCGGTAAACACATTGGGGAGTCCTCCCATGTCGCATGCACCCTGAACATTATTTTGACCGCGGAGAGGATTCACGCCGCCGCCTTTAATACCCATATTGCCGCAAAGCATGGCCAGGTTGGCCAGGGATTTGACATTATCTGTTCCTGAAATATGCTGGGTAATACCCATACAATAAAGGATACTGGCTGAGGGTGCGGTTGCATACAGCCGGGCAGCACGAACAAGATCATCTTTGGGAATACCTGTGATGGTTTCAACATATTCAGGAGTATATTTTTCTAATGTTTTTTTAAGTTCATCAAATCCTTCAGTGCGGGATTCAACAAATTTCTTATCATAAAGAGATTCGGAAATAATGACATGCATCAATCCGTTGATCCAAACCACATCTGTTCCCAATCCGGGTTGAAGATAAATGTTGGCAAATTGAGCCATTTTAATGCGTTTAGGATCAACAACCAGCAGTTGTGTGTTTCCTGATTTCACTGCTCGTTTGACATAAGATGACAAAACCGGATGATTTTCAGTGGTATTGGAGCCAGTGATTAATATAACATCGGTTGATTCAAGATCAGCGATGGGATTTGTCATTGCACCACTTCCAAATGCAGCGGCCAGACCGGCCACAGTTGAAGAATGTCAGAGACGGGCACAATGATCAATATTATTTGTTTTTAAGACAGCGCGTGTAAATTTTTGCGCAACATAGTTGTCTTCATTGGTAATGCGAGCAGAGGTCAGTACACCGATGCTGTCGCCACCATTCTCTTTTTGAATGGTTCCCAGTCGTTTTGCAACAAGATTCAATGCTTCATCCCAGGATGCTTTTCTAAAGGCCCCATTTTCTTTGATAAGCGGTTCGGTCAGACGCTCCGGGCTGTTGATAAAATTATATCCAAACCGACCTTTGACACAAAGGCTTCCGTAGTTGGGCCCGGTTTCTTCAGCGCCTGAAACTTTAACAACTTTATCATCCTGAATATGCAGATTGAGCTGACACCCAACACCACAGTAGGAGCAGGTTGTTTTGACTGTTTCAGTGTTCCATTGACGGACCTGATACCTGCTGTTCTTTTCGACCAGTGCGCCAACCGGACAAACCTGGATACATTCTCCACAGAAAACACAGTCTGAATCTTTGAGCGCCAGATCATTACCAGCAATGACTTTTGATCCGGCACCGCGATATCCAAACTGAATCGCCTGGTTAACCTGAATATCATTACAGGCCTGAACACATCGTCCACAAAGAATGCACCTTGAAAAATCACGCACAATGAAAGGGTTGACATCTTCCAGTTCTGATGTGGTCTTTGCTTTTGTAAAACGATCTCCAGTAACCTGATATCGGTAAGCCAGATCCTGAAGTTGACAGTCACCCCAAACCGGACATAATTCACCGGTACCATCGTAATTATGTACCTGAAGTTGAAAATCTGTCCAGTCGCCTTTATCTGAATTTCGAATGGCGCAGTTATGGTTGCCGGAAGAAAGCAGTAATTGAAGGGTAAGTTTTCTGGATTTGATTACTGATTCTGATTCTGTCTGGATGACCATATTGTCATTGGCAGGAACTGTGCAGGCAGTCATCAAAGAACGTGCGCCTTCAATTTCGACAACGCACATCCGGCATGCACCTGTGGGCGTTGCACCTTTTAAATAGCATAACGTTGGGATATCAATACTATTTCGCCTTGCCACCTGAAGAATTGTTTCTCCGGGGGTAAAATCGAAACAGTGTCCATTTATGGTAATCGAATGTTCTTTGCTCATAAGCCTCCTTGTTATCGACTAAATATTTGCTAAAGATTGTGATATATCAATTAAATGAATTTTAAAATTTGAAAAGATAACGAAAAATGTCTGATATGTCAAAAAGAACTTTATTTATGAACGTTAATTTCTTGCCAAAATAAACATTGTCATGAAATGCATTGACAAAAAATAGGATATTTGATTTTTAGAACAAATCAATTGTCACCTGATTTGTATATGCTGAGAGTTGTACAATAATATAAGAGTGCTAAATCAATAATTTTTTGCATGATTAAACGATGGAAAAATAACACATATGTTTAGATTACTTAGTCAATGGTTAAACAGACATTTTTCAGATCCTCAAATTGTTATTTTGGGTTTTTTGATTGTTGTGGGATCTGTTTTGATATTTACATTGGGAAACATGCTTGCACCTGTGTTTTGTGCCGTTATTATCGCTTATCTTCTGGATGGATTTGTACTGGTTGTGGAACGAATGAAACTACCAAGAATAATTGCTGTTGGGCTTGTGTTTGTTGTGTTCATGACGATTTTATTAATATTGACCATTGGTTTATTGCCACTGCTTTCTCAACAAATCGGGCAATTTCTTCAGCAATTGCCTTCAATGATCGCAACCGGTCAAAAAGAATTGATGCGACTGCCTGAAAAATATCCTGAATTTTTATCCGAACAACAAATCAAACAGATCATTGAAAGTGTCGGCGCTGAATTGACCAACTTAATTCAGCAAATTTTTTCTTTATCTCTCGCTTCAGTTCGTGGGGCCATCAGTATATTAATTTATTTGATACTGGTGCCGCTTCTTGTCTTTTTCTTTTTAAAAGACAAAAAAAAATTAATAGCCTGGTTTACAAGTCTATTGCCTGAGGAAAGTGAACTGGCCGCCCGAGTATGGCAAGAAGTCAATCTTCAAACGGCCAATTATATTCGAGGAAAGATTTGGGAGATTTTTATTGTCTGGGTAGTTACTTATGTGACATTTATTTCCTTTGGGCTTCAATTTTCAATGCTCTTAGCGTTTTTTGTGGGGCTTTCAGTGATTATTCCATACATTGGTGCAACAGTGATGTTTATTCCAGTGGCGCTGATTGCCTATTTTCAATGGGGATGGAATTCTGAATTTGCCTATGTCATGCTAGCCCTTTCGATTATTCAGCTGTTGGATGGCAACTTGCTTGTTCCGTTGTTGTTATCAGAGGTTGTTAATCTTCATCCTGTGGCTATTATTGTCGCTGTCCTTGTATTTGGTGGTTTATTTGGCATTGTCGGACTCTTTTTTGCGATACCTCTGGCCACTTTGATTCATTCTATTATGAAAGCCTGGACATCCCATCGAACGGGTGATGACATACGATAATCTTTTAAGTTTAAAAAAATATTGCATTTGTTTTTTTATCAGACTAAAATAGATGCAACTGTAATCAAATACTGTTTGATTTTACATGTAAAGCGTAAAGGTAAAAGTGTAAGTATATATCAAGCAAGAAAAAATAGCCATCGAAAGGATATAATAGATAATTGGGAAAACCTTAAGTTTTCAATGAGTTATATGATGAATGACCAAACAGATGATAAAAACAGTTCGATATTTGATCGGTGGATTATGAATTGCATGATATTAAAAGCAATGATCTAAATGATGTTTTTTGGCAATCGATAAACACTTAATAATTTTATATATCATAATGAATTTTGATATTCATTTTAGTATTAATTGTAGAAATACCTTAGTTTTTAATATGAACGATAGAATGCTTAATCTCTTATAGCCGAATGAGATCACTATGACTTGCCAACCTAATAATTATATTTGATTTTTTAACTCAATTGATTGACCTCTTAAGGGTCAATCAATTGAGTTTTTTTGTTTATAAGGCATGATAAACGATATCTATAATAAAAATAAAAGCTTATGTTGAAAATAGCGACCAAAAATTACTTTAACAAAGGAGTTGGAAAATGAAATTGACGCAACCAATAACGAAGATGTTCAGATGGATATTATTTTTTTTAATGATTATGATGGGTTCATCAATGATCGGACAGGCAGCAGCTATATCAGAAACTGTCCAATTCATCGATAACCATCATGTAAACAGAAATCCGATTTTGAATAAACCGCATCAATTATTATTAATATCTTCTGATATTGATAATTTACGAACCGATGATGATGAGTCTGTTTTGTTAGGCCAGGCCTCGAGTGATCGAACGATTGCCGTTGTGTATGATGCGAAGTCTGCAACGTTGGATACGATTCTTCAAATCATAGAACGGGCAGCAACAGAAAATGGCATAACGTCATTTGAAAACATTGCCTTTGCAACACATGGTCAGCAGAATGGTTTTTGTATTACGCGGGAAAACTGTGTGTCGCAGAATACATTATATCAGCCTTTGTTGAATGAATTTTGGTCAAATTTATCTCAGTATACACGTAAACGAATTGATTTAACCGGTTGTTTTTTAGGAAAAAATGAGGCCCTTCTTTCTCGATTGTCCCAACAAACACACCGAACAATAACAGCATCAACGAATATTACAGGAAGCCCCGAAAAAAATGGGGATTGGTTTCTTGAAGTGGGTAATATTGATTTAGGGAAGACTTATTTTGATGCCCGTCCTTTGAATGAAATAAAAACAATATCATTGGCAGCAGGCGATTTTTCTGCAAACACGGTTTATGAAGGTCAATTAAACGTATCTGGCGGTACGCTTGAAGGTACACCTGCTACATTTACTGAGACGACGAATGCTATCAGCGGTGATGGTTTATGGAGAATCGAGTCTCTTCTTCCAGGTATTGTAGATAATTACAAGTATATCAAAACCAATGCAGTAATAGATTATGAAACCTATGCTCCTACCAATGGAGGAAACAAGACATATACCATCACAGTTAATGACGCAGATTATCCGATAACATTAACCGTACTCAATGTTTTGGAAGTCTCCAATCAAAGTATGGGAGTTACTGAGAATGCTATTAATGGTGATGTCGTTGGTGTTATAAACGTCAGTCAATATGATATAGAGGATTTTTCACCGACCTTCGCCATTACTGGTGGAAATACAAACAATGTCTTTGCTTTAGCGAATGCCTCCGGCGGAACAATTATTGTCAATGATGCCACAAAACTTGATTACGAAACTATTAGCAATTATAATCTGACTTTTTCAGTTACCGCAGGGGCTACCGTTGAAACAGCAAACATATCAATAGATATTACAAATGTTAATGATAGCCCGAACGTTGCAGATCAAAATTTCAATATTGATGAAAACAGCAATGTAGGAACAACTGTCGGAACGGTTCTTGTTTCAAAATCATACACGTATACATTGGGATATGCCATTACCGGTGGAAATACAAATACAGCATTTTCAATCTCTTCCGGCGGAATTATTAAAGTCAATAATAAAAGCGCATTGAATTACGAAGCCGCTCAAACTTACACGCTTGTCGTGACTGTCAGTGGGGGAGAATACGATCCTACTGCAACGGTTATCGTTGATGTCAATGATGTCAACGAATCCCCTGTCATGAACAATCAAAGTTTCTCCATCGCTGAAAACACGGCATCCGGTACATTCGCTTACACTGTCCTGGCATCAGACCCGGAAAGTGACCCGTTAACATATTCTATCACCGGTGGAAATACAGGAAGCGCATTTGCGATATCGGAAACAACAGGCGCGCTTTGGGTAGTTGGAAATCTTAACTATGAAAGTCTTGGTACATATGATTTAGTCCTTGCTGTCATGGATGGTGAATTTACAAAAACAGCAACCATATCCGTGACCCTTACCGATGAAAATGATCCCCCCTCATTAAACAACCAGACCATGTCGGTTAATGAAAACAGTCCCAATAATACACAGATTGGTAGCGCTCTATCAGCAACAGATCCGGATGTGGGGGATGTGACACTGACATATAGCATAATCGGTGGTTCTGGAATAAATGCATTGAAAATCAGTACGGGAGGGCAAATTTCGGTCAAAAGTTCAACGTTGTTAAATTATGAAGGCAGTACAACGTCATATACAGTAATCGTTCAGGTTGCAGATCCAGGTGGTTTAACCGATACAGCACAGGTAACGGTCAATATAAATAATGTTAATGAGAGTCCAACAATAATCGCACAGGCTACTAGCATTACAGAAAATACTGCAAATGGAACGATTGTTTATACTGTTCTTGCCAGTGATCCTGATAATACCTACTCACCTTATACTGATAATGTTTTTAGTATTACTGGAGGTAGTGGCAGCACCGGATTTACAATCAGTTCAGCCGGTATCATTTATGTTTCAAACAGTACTCTCTTGAATTACGAAACAGTGCAAACACTCCTTCTGACCGTACGTGTTGAGGACAGCAGCGATAGCGGACTTGCAGCATCAGAAACGGTTTCAATTGCATTGACGAATATTAATGATAATACACCGGTGATTACATCTCAAACCTATAGCGTTGGGAAATACAGTATCAATGGTGTAAAGGCAGCGCCGGATAATGTGCCCCTGGCAACAGATGCTGATGGCGATTCGCTGACATACAATATTAACAGTGGCAATACCAATGGCGCTCTGACGATCACTAATGGTTATTTTGTCATCGCTAATGCCAGTCAATTTCAAACAGATAGTACCCCAAGTTATTTTATAAGTATTTCAGTCACGGATGGTACGCGAACAGCGACAAAAACAGTCCGCGTAAATGTTGAAAATTATCCACCATCGATATCTCCGGTCAGTGATGATACCAGTACTGTCAATACCGCACAGACCTTAACCCTTTCGGTCAATGATTCTAATGGTGATTCATTGACCATCGTTGCTTTTTCTTCAGATGTGACCCTCATTCCCAATGATGACACTCATATTATCGTTGGGGGTAATGGGACTTTGTATACATTGAGTGTGGAGAACAGTACCGAACTCATTCCACTGACCTATTTGCCCTTGAACTTGACAGGAACGGCGGTAATATATCTGACAGTTACCGATGCAAGTAGTGCTACTGGCACAGAAAATTTTAATATTGTCATAACAGAAAATGTAGCACCACAAATAGGAACGGTATCTGGGAGAACCTTTGACCTTGCAACAATAACTCAAAATTTTAATTTTACTGTTGCTGATTCAAGAAATGAACAATTAACTGTTACCGTGGGGTCATCAGACACCAGTGTTTTAGATATAAGCAATAATACAACTTCAATCAGCAATGAAGGCGATACCTATTCTTTTAATATTGGAGAAACGTCAAGATCAGTATCTCTAAAGTTGACCCCTACAACCGTCGGATCAGTTACTGTAACACTCACACTCACTGATCAAGGGGGGCTGACAGATTCTACATCATTTAATATAATAATTATTTCTGCGCCAGAAATGGGAGCCATCTCAGGTACAACAACATTTGATGAAGATGCTGGTGCGCAATCGTTAAATTTTACAGTGGTAGATGCTGATGGTGATCCGCTCACAATCACTTATGTTTCAGATAATACCAGTTTATTTGCCAATGAAAGTATTCGTTTTAGTGGAACCAATGTTAATTCAACCACAAATGTTATATCGTCAGCATCAACAGAATTATGGATTACACTGACGGTCACGCCGACGACAGAAGCGTCAGGAACGGGTAGTATTACCATCACTGTTACCGACGCATCCTTAAAAACAGCACGACAAACCGTCACATTTACTGTCAACACCATCAATGATCCTCCAACCATTTCGATACCATCTTCACTCAATACCAATGAAGAAACCGAGTTGGTATTATCATCAGGAAATGCAATTTCAATCAGTGATGTCGATGCTGCGGCTAATGCTGTTCAGATGACATTGACATCATCGGGCGGAATATTGACATTAAGTACAACAACAGGGCTGACAATTAATTCTGGTAGTGATGGAAGTCTGTTTATTAAATTTAGTGGAACGGTGTCTGAAATAAATACTGCTTTGGATGGTTTGGCATTTTCGCCAACAACGGATTTTTCTGGTACGGCAAGCATAACAATCACTGTGAATGATTTAGGAAGTACTGGCTCAGATGGGGCAAAGGCGGATAGTGAGGTGTTGACGATTACGGTGAATGGGGTCAATGATGCACCATCAATATCGGCACCAACTACTCAAACAACAGATGAAGATACGGCTGTTGAATTTTCCAGTGCATCGTCTAATGGATTTACTATTGTTGATGTCGATGCATCAACAGATGCAATTCAAATAACATTAAATGTTACCAATGGGGTCATCTCTCTTGGACAAACCACAGGTATAAATATCCATACCGGTTCAAACAACAGTTCATCAATGGAATTTACGGGAACGGTTGCCAATATTAACGCTGCTTTTGAAGGACTTTCCTTTACGCCAACAATGAATTTCTTTGGTGAAGCTGTATTGACTGTCGAGGTTGATGATTTGGGATATAATGGATCAGGCGTTTCGTTGTCAGATTCAACATCAACGACAATCACTGTTAATTCTATCAATGATTCACCGATCGTCGGGGCCATTTCTGATCAAACGACAAATCAAGGATCGATAACGAATGCCATCAGTTTTACGATTACAGATGCTGAAGCCGGTATTCTAACCGTTACTTGTGCATCATCAAATGCTTTGTTGGTTTCAAGTGGAAGCTTCGATTTATCAGGAACAGGAAGCAGTTCTTACACGACAACAATCAGTGCATCAGAAACACAGTCTTTATCCATGACGATTATGCCATCTGCAATGGAAACAGGAACAGTATCCATTACAGTTGTGGTTACGGATGCATCTGGGGTAACAGCAACAAGTCTGTTTGATTTAACCGTGTATGACATCCCAACCATTAATTGGGCATCAGCCTCTCAAACGGTAACAGAAACCACAACAATTCTGTCTATACCTATAAATTTAAGTACTGCAAGTGGACAACCGGTTAATATCTCCTACACAATTACTGGATCAGCAAGCAGCGGCGTTGATTATACCTACACAAGCACTAATTTTACTATTCCGGCAGGGGATCAGGACTATACAATTTCAATAAATCTTATTGATAACAATACGTTTGAAGGTGATGAAACCATCATTCTCTCTATCGTATCCGTGGGCAATGCCGTTGCAGGTGATATAACCGTTCATACCATCACCATTGATGATGATTCAGACCAACCGACAGTGAGTTGGGTACCCGATTCGTATACTGTACTGGAATCGGCCGGTTCTATTGACCTTACCATTATGTTGAATACTGCCAGTGAAGTAAATACTGTCATTGGATATTCGGTAACAGCGGGAACAGCAACAGGAGGAGGTGTTGATTATACACTATCAGATGGAACGGTGACGATTATCGCAGGTTCAACTTCTGCTAAAATTACCTGCGCTATAGAGGATGATACGATAGATGAATACAACGAAACCGTCATGGTCAGCATTCAGTCATATTCAAATGGTGTCGCAGGTTCATCGACGGAATATACGTTGACCATTGAAGATAATGATAACGCTCCAACGATTGCCTGGTCGTCGGCAGATTATTCTGTAACAGAAAATGCTGGCTTATTGTTGATTACCGCAACAATAAGCAATGCCAGTGCAAGAGATATTTCTTTTGGATACACAGTGGGGAGTGGAACGGCTACTAACGGTGTGGATTACACTTTGGTCGATGGTGAACTGACCATTTCAGCAGGTTTTCAATCCATAACGATATCGATAGAAATCAATGATGATAGTTTTTTTGAAGAAGATGAAACGGTAATGGTAACAATTACAGATGTTACCAATACCACTGCAGGTGGAATCCTTCAGACAACGATAACAATCCTGGATAATGAGTCTGAACCAACGATCAGTTGGAATCCATCAAATGCCAGTATATCTGAAAGCGCGGGAACCATTCAAATAACAGCAACATTATCGTCTGTCAGTGGACTTTCAGCAATTATTGATTACACCGTCAGCGGTACAGCGGCCAATGGATCTGATTATACTTTATCAGATGGTACATTGATTATTTCAGCAGGCTCACAAACAGCCAACCTGACCATTACCTTAGGCGATGACAGTATCGACGAAAATGATGAAACTGTTTATGTACAAATGACGGCATATACGAATACTGCTGCAGGATCCGCTACGCAATTTACATTAACCATCACCGATGATGATGATGTCCCCTCCATCAGCTTTAGCCCCTACAGCTACAGTGTGACAGAAGATGCAGGTATTGTGACCATCACAGCGACAGTGAGCGTGGCCAGTGGAAAAACAATCAGTGCTGATTACGCTGTTTCAGGCGGTTCAGCCTCATCGGGTAATGACTATACACTGAACAGCGGTACCTTGACCATAACAGCAGGCGCCACAACAGGCACATTTACCTGTTCAATTATAGACGACAGCATCGACGAAGATGCAGAAACCATTCTTGTGAGTTTAAGTAATTTTGTCAACGTGACAGAAAGCACCGGTGTAGATGCCTCTTACACGCTGACAATCGAAGACAACGAAGCTGCTCCGACCATAGACTGGTCGTCATCTGCATATACAATTTCAGAGGGAAGTGGCAGTCTGGTTATTACAGCAACCTTGTCATCTGTAAGTGCACGGGAAATATCAGTCGCTTACACCGTAGCTGATGTAAGCGCGATCAACGGAACCGATTACACCCTGACAGATGGAACGTTGACCATTTCAGCCGGCAGCACAAGTGCAACCCTGACTGTGGAATTGATCAATGACAATTCATATGAAATAACAGAAACAGCGCAGGTTTATTTTGCAGAATATACCAATGTGGATGCAGGAACAACAACCATAGCCACATTAACCCTGACAGATGACGATGCAGCGCCGACCATATCCTGGAGTCCTGCCAGCTCAACAGTAACAGAAAGCAGCACCACGATTGAATTGACAGCAACTTTGTCAACCATCAGTGGTTTTTCATCCAGTGTGGCGTATACCGTTGGAGGAACAGCAACCAATGGAACCGATTATACCCTTGCAGAAGGCGTATTGACCATTGCCGCAGGTTCTCTCACATCAACAGTAAGTATAGAACTTAGCGATGATTCTACAGATGAAAACGATGAAACCGTATATGTTCGAATGGTTACTTACACCAACACAACAGCCGGAACATCGAACGAATATACACTGACCATTACCGATGATGATGATGTACCCTCCATCAGCTTTAGCCCCTACAGCTACAGTGTGACTGAAGATGCAGGCATTGTGACCCTCACAGCAACAGTAAGCGTGGCCAGTGGAAAAACAATTAGTGCTGATTACGCTGTTTCAGGCGGTTCAGCCTCATCGGGTAATGACTATACACTGAACAGCGGTACATTAAACATAACAGCAGGCGCTACAACAGGCACCTTTACCTGTTCAATTATAGACGACAGCATAGATGAAGATGCAGAAACCATTCTTGTGAGTTTAAGTAATTTCAGCAACGTGACAGAAAGCACCGGGGTAGACGCATCTTATACGCTGACAATCGAAGACAACGATGCTGCCCCGACCATAGACTGGTCGTTATCTGCATATACAATCTCAGAGGGAAGCGGCAGTCTGGTTATTACAGCAACCTTGTCATCTGTAAGTGCACGGGAAATATCGGTCAGTTATACAGTCGCAGATATAAGCGCGATCAACGGATCCGATTACACTCTGGCAGATGGAACATTGACCATTCCAGCCGGCAGCACAAGTGCAACCCTGACTGTGGAATTGATCAATGACAATTCCTTTGAAATAACAGAAACAGCGCAGGTTTATTTTGCAGAATATACCAATGTGGATGCAGGAACAACAACCATAGCCACATTAACCCTGACAGATGACGATGCAGCGCCGACCATATCCTGGAGTCCTGCCAGCTCAACAGTAACAGAAAGCAGCACCACGATTGAATTGACAGCAACTTTGTCAACCATCAGTGGTTTTTCATCCAGTGTGGCGTATACCGTTGGAGGAACAGCAACCAATGGAACCGATTATACCCTTGCAGAAGGCGTATTGACCATTGCCGCAGGTTCTCTCACATCAACAGTAAGTATAGAACTTAGCGATGATTCTACAGATGAAAACGATGAAACCGTATATGTTCGAATGGTTACTTACACCAACACAACAGCCGGAACATCGAACGAATATACACTGACCATCACCGATGATGATGATGTCCCCTCGATCAGCTTTAGCCCTTACAGCTACAGCGTGACTGAAGATGCAGGCATTGTGACCATCACAGCGACAGTGAGCGTGGCCAGTGGAAAAACGATCAGTACTGATTACGCTGTTTCAGGCGGTTCAGCCGCATCGGGTAATGACTATACACTGAACAGCGGTACATTGAACATAACAGCAGGCGCCACAACAGGCACATTTACCTGTTCAATTATAGACGATAGCATAGATGAAGATGCAGAAACTATTCTTGTGAGTTTAAGCAATTTCAGCAACGTGACAGAAAGCACTGGCCTGGATGCCTCTTACACATTGACAATCGAGGACAATGACGCTGCACCGACCATAGACTGGTCGTCATCTGCGTATACAATTTCAGAGGGAAGCGGCAGTTTTGTGATAACGGCAACGTTGTCCGTTGAAAGTGCGCGTGAAATATCGGTCAGTTATACCGTCGCAGATATAAGCGCGATCAACGGATCCGATTACACTCTGGCAGATGGAACATTGACCATTTCAGCCGGCAGCACAAGTGCAACCCTGACTGTGGAATTGATCAATGATAATTCCTTTGAAATAACAGAAACAGCGCAGGTTTATTTTGCAGAATATACCAATGTGGATGCAGGAACAACAACCATAGCCACATTAACCCTGACAGATGACGATGCAGCGCCGACTATATCCTGGAGTCCTGCCAGCTCAACAGTGACAGAAAGCAGCACCACGATTGAATTGACAGCGACCTTGTCAACAATCAGTGGTCTTTCCTCAAGCGTGGCGTATACAGTTGGAGGAACAGCCACCAATGGAATCGATTATACCCTTGCAGAAGGTGTATTGACCATCGCTGCGGGTTCTCTCACATCAACAGTAAGTATAGAACTTAGCGATGATTCTACAGATGAAAATGATGAAACCGTATATGTTCGAATGGTCACTTACACCAATACAACAGCCGGAACCTCGAACGAATATACACTGACCATAACTGACAACGATAATCCGCCGTCAATCAGTTTTGCGCCATCTTCCTATAGCGTATCTGAATCAGCAGGAAGTCTCGACATTACGGTAACATTAAGTGAAGTGAGTGAAAAATCAATTAGTATTGACTATAGTGTGACGGGTGGAACAGCCTCTCAAAGTACGGATTACACATTGGTATCTGGTACATTACAAATAGCTGCTGGAGAAATATCAGGTATTGTTACTTGTACAATAATAGATGACACAATGGATGAAGAGGACATTGAAACCGTTCTTGTGGGATTAGGAAATTATATTAATGTCACTCCGACAACAGGCAGTGGATCATCCTTCTCTCTATCGATTAACGATAATGATGCGGCTCCAACCCTGTCATGGACACCTTCTACCAGTTCTGTATCAGAAAGTGCCGGTAGCTTTGTTGTCACAGCAACTGTTTCAACGCTCAGTACACGAGATATTCAAGCCGTGTATGTTATTTCAGGCGGAACGGCGACACTTGATACAGACTACTCATTAACAACGGGTGTTTTGACGATTTCAAGCGGGCAACTGTCAGTGACAATTACTGGAACGATTGTAGATGAT
The DNA here is from genome assembly GCA_002753725.1 of Deltaproteobacteria bacterium. Classification (GTDB taxonomy): domain Bacteria; phylum Desulfobacterota; class Desulfobacteria; order Desulfobacterales; family Magnetomoraceae; genus Magnetomorum. The sequence continues at coordinate 4,249 of PEAL01000031.1, read as the reverse complement.
ATTATTGATGAGTCTGATGAAACAGTCGCTCTGCAAATAACCAATTATACCAATGCAACAGCAGGAACATTGGCGTATACATTAACGCTATCAGACAACGATACTGCACCCACCATTACGTCGGTCAACGATCAGACAATAAATGAAGATGAGGAAACTCAAGAGATTGTATTTACTGTGTCTGATGCAGATAACGATCAGATAACGGTTGTGATTATTTCTGGTAATGAAACACTGGTTCCATCCAGCACATCCAATATTACATTAACCAGTGGCTCAGGTGAAAATACATATTCATTGATCACGATAGCAGGCGGTGATGATCTTACGCTGACAATCAAGCCTCTTGCAAATGTAAGTGGCACTGTTATGATTACCATTACAGCTACGGATGGCGTTACTCTGCCAGTGACAGCAGAAACATTTATGTTAACAATAACTGAGCAGAATGATGCTCCGACGATAACGGCAATAAATAATCAGACAACGACAGAAGAGTCGGAAATCAGCGCAATTACATTCACTGTCAATGATGTTGATGCTGATGCTTTAACTGTGACTGTCTCGACAAACAATGCTGTATTGATTCCTGCGGATGCAACCAATATAACCTTACAAACAGGGACCGGTAACAATAACTATACAATCGTTACAAGTGCTGGCGGTGAAATGATAACGCTGACACTCATGCCAGCAGAAAATGAATTTGGTAATGTGCTGGTAACTGTGAGTGTAACAGATGGAACGGCAGCACCGGTCAATACCTCATTTACCTTAACCGTAACAAACGTAAACGATACGCCAACAATTTCAACGATAACGGATCAAAGCACCAATGAAGATACTGAAATGCCTCCAGTAACATTCACTGTATCGGATGCTGATAATGAGGCGTTAACTGTTAGTGTGAGTACAGATAATACATCCATCATTGCACTAAATGATGCTAATATTACACTAAGTAATGCAACAGGAGGATCAACCTATACGCTGGTCTCTGCCAATGGTGGAGAGCCGCTGACATTGACATTAATGCCTGTTAGCAATGCAAATGGAAATGTACACATAACAGTGACAGTTATTGATGGGGCATCAGCATCGTCGGCGACCAGTTTTACTCTAAGTGTTAACTCGATTAATGATGTCCCGACAATTACAACGATCAATGATATATCAACCAACGAAGAAACAGAAACCACGCCCATCACCTTTACTGTAGCTGATGGCGATGGAGATCGCTTAACTGTTTCAGTCGTATCCGGGGATACCACATTGATTCCTTCTAATGCAGCCAATATAACACTTGTCAATTCTCTTGGCGGGAGTAGCTATACCCTGGTAACAGACGCTGACAGTGATCTGATCTCCTTGACTGTCTTACCTGCTTTAAATCAATCAGGTACGGTGATGATTACCGTTTCAGTCTTTGACGGTTCAAACACTGCAAGCACATCATTCACCTTAACAGTCAATAATTTAAATGATGCGCCAACGATTGCAAGCATTACGAATCAGGAAACCAATGAAGACACCACCACCGATGCCATCACTTTTGCAATAACAGATGCTGATCTAAATGATGTGATCATTTCAGCCAGCTCTTCAAATTTAACCCTGGTGGCGTTGAATAAAATCAGTTTTACCTCCACCAAAACAGTTGTGAGCGCAAGTAATGTCTATACTGTGACCCTTGACCCAGATACATCTGCAAACATGTTTATGACCATTGTGCCCACAGCAAACAGATCGGGTGAATCAACCATTACGATTACTGTATCCGATGGTACATTGTCGGATACCAGTAGTTTTATATTGTCTGTCACGGCAGTCAATGACGCACCAACTATCACATTGCCGCCGGGGGTATTGACAACAAAAGAAAATACGCAACTCACCATCACCAGCCTGTCTATTGCAGACATCGATGCTGGCATCAATGCTGTTCGTGTTTCTCTGATTGCTGGCGTTGATGGCGCAATGATATTGAAATCTACATCAGGTATTTCGATTGACAGTGGCGCTGATAACAGTGGTACAATGTCTTTTACCGGAACAGTCACCGATATCAATACAGCATTGAATGGATTGAGATACAGTCCTGTCACCAATGCTGTCGGTGATCGATCCATCACCATTACAGTGAATGATCTTGGTAATACGGGGGCAGGCAGTTCAGAATCTGTCTCAGGTGTTGTCCAGATTCGCATTACTGATGAAAATGTTGGTCCAACCAATACACTTCCGCCAACATTGACTGTAAACGAAGACGAATCTTTGGACGTTACCCCCATTTCCGTTTACGATCCAGATGCTGGTTCTGACGCGCTCCAGTTAACGATTACTGCGGATAACGGATGGCTGACGCTCAGTGAAACATCAAATCTTGTGTTGATTTCAGGCGGTTTTACAGCACAGCAAAGCATGTCTTTTACAGGATCACAGTCTGATATCAATACCGCTCTGAATCATTTGACGCTGACCACAACAACCAACTACAATGGATTTGCAACGATCACTGTGACAACCAACGATTTAGGACACAATGGTGAAGGGTATACGCCATACGCGGATACGGATTCCATATCCATTACCGTTGTTGCTGTCAATGATCCTCCTGTCAATACATTACCTGCATCTTTGACAACAACAGAAGAAGTCTCAACAACGTTCGCAGCATCTGTTGCTGATATCGATGGCTACAGTGTGAATGTTATTCTTGTATCAGATGCTGGAACCTTGAGCTTAAGCGGAACAAATGGACTGACCGGATATACCGGCACAGCAGCAGCAACCGTATCCTTTACCGGAACCATTGTTGATGTCAATGCAGCGATGGCATTGATTACATTTACGCCATCACCCCATGTTTTTGGCAGCTATGCCATTACCATGACAACCAATGATCTGGGCAATACAGGAACACCGGGTGCAGAAACAGATCAGGATGCTTTGGCCTTTACCATCACCGGTGTCAACGATGCTCCAGAAATTGCGGCATCAAACAGTTTGACTGTCAATGAAGATAACGCACTGAGTCTGACAGCAACTATTTCTGATGTGGATGCAGGGTCCAATGATATGAATGTTTATATCATTGTTGAAAATGGTCTGGTCAGTTTGAACGGTACAAGCGGCTTGACGGTCGAACCGTCATCAACAGATGTCGATGCCTTGACCATTACTGCCGGCTCAATCACTGATATCAATACGGCTTTGACAGGATTTACGTTCACGCCAACCAGCAATTATTACGGGGATGCTGGCATAACCATTACGGTAAATGATCAGGGATATGCCATCGATGATGGTCAGACAGGTATTGCTCAAACAGCACAGATATTCATTGCCATAACGGTTAATTCTGTGAACGATTCGCCAGTGTTCAGTCTTAGCAATGATTGCATTACAGTTGATGAGGATTTTTCAACAGCACAGTCCATAACCGTGACAGCCGGAGCCGTTCCTTTTGGCGAACTAACCCAGACGGTCACCTATAGTCTGAGTCCAACTTCGGTCACCTGGGCAAGTGTTGTTATTAATGCCAGTTCTGGTGAAATAACGATATCTTCATTGGCCAACGTATCGGGGTATACTGTGTTTACCGTTACTGCCAATGATGCTCAGTTGAGCAATAATATTGCAACGCAACTCTTTGCTTTGACGGTCGTGTCTGTGAACGATGCACCTGCTTTTACGCTGAATCTGACACAAATAACAGCAACGGAAGATTATACAGAAACATACACCATTAATGTTACGCCAGCATCTGTTCCCACGGATGAACAATCTCAAACTGTCACTTACAGCCTTTCTCCGACCGTTATCTGGGCGAATGTTTCAATTAACGCAAGTACCGGTCAGATTTCCATTACTGCTGTTGAAAATGCATCAGGTAGTCAGGTATTTACGGTAACAGCGTCTGACGGGCAGGCTGAAAACAGTACCGCAACACAAACATTTGCTTTGACAGTAACGGATATCAACGATCCACCCACATTTGCAGTCAGTACAAATGCCGTTGCGTTGAGTGAAGATTTTACAGGCACAGTGACAGTATCCGTCACACCCGATACGCCAAGTCTGGGTGAAGGTAGTCAGTCTGTATCTTACACGCTGTCGCCATCATCGGTTACATGGGCGAGTGTGACGATTGATTCAAATACAGGTGATGTGACCATCACCAGTATTTCAGATGCCAATGGCATGACACTATTTACCATTACAGCCAATGATGGACAGGTATGGAAAA
>PEAL01000220.1 GCA_002753725.1 Deltaproteobacteria bacterium | reverse complement strand
CCAAAGCTAAAGCTTTGGGACTCCAATCTAAAATGAGGAACTTATTTTTCGAGTATTCCTTATTTAATCCCGATGCCTAAATCTCCTAAATTTTCTTGACAAAAATTAAAATCAAGATATCGTAACTCGATTCATGTGTGATGGTCTTCGAATTGAGTACCATTAATTATTTTATTCAATCAAATTGAAAGGAAGAAAACAGAATGAAAACAACAGGAAAACTTTTAGTGATGATTCTTTCGGCATTTTTGTCAATGCCGGCCTATGCCATTGATGTATCAAAAATTGACTTCGGTGGTCAGGTACGTGTTAGAGGGTATCAACTCAACAACATGTGGGATTTTAACGATGATACGGATTATGATGATTGGTCCGTGTTCCGTATTAAATCCAGTCTGTCGGCAAAAGTTGACTTAGGAGATGGCGTTACTGGTTTTGTGCAATTTACCAATCAGACGTATGGTGAAGGAATTTCTGATGCTGGGGATAACACAAGCAACAAAGTTTTTGCTGATAATGCTTATATTCAGGTCAATAATTTTTTAGACCTTCCCCTTACCCTAAAGGTCGGTCGTCAAAATTTGATGTATGGCTCAGGGTTTGTCCTGTTTGATGGACAATCGCAGATGGCATCCACATCTGTTTATTTTGATGCTGTAAAATTTACGTATCATATAACAGATACTATATTACTGGATGCAATATATGCAAAAGATCAGGAAAATAATCGCGCAGATAACCCAAAAGACGATATTACATTGTCCGGTATTTATCTGACCGTTCAAGAATGCCCGATTATGAAATCTAAAAATGAATTGTATGTATTGCGGCGTCAGGATGATACAATGGGAAAAGACATTGGCATGGTTGGATTCCGAACATCCAATAAACTGCCCGTCGGTCTGGATTATTCCCTCGAAATGGCATATCAGACAGGTGATGCCTGGAAAATGGGGAATGATACAATGGATCAAAAGGCATTTGGCGGAAAATTTGAAGCCGGCCTGACCCTGGATATGCCAGTGAAAACACGCCTGTTTGCTGGTTATGTGATTAACAGCGGCGATGATGACCCCACTGATGATGAAAACAATCGATGGGATGTTTTTTATGGTGGATGGCCGCAGTATGGTGACTTATTGGCATGGAAAGCGTTGAATCTTTATAATCCCTCAACCAACACAGATGGCAACGTACTCGCTAAAGTAGACCCTGGTTATCATGATCTCAGTACTGTTGTTGGCGAAGCCCCTTTTTCAAATCTCCAAATGATATCTATGGGCGCCAGCAGCTCATATAAAAATTTTTCCGGAAAACTGACATTGGCAAAATTATACTTTGATAAAGTGGTTGCTCCTGCTGATGATAAAGCCTTTGGCAATTATTTTCAACTGTCTGCGAAGTATTCCTATTCAAAAGCATTAAGTTTCAGTATGTATGCTGCATTATTGCAGCCAGATGACGCCTTTAAAGCGGTGGGTGCTGATGATGATGCCACTGAATTTTTTTGGGAAACCAATATTCGTTTCTAATGCTTCAGAGCCGTTCTATCAAGGATCAATTCTATGGAAAAAAATAGGATTGATCCTTTTTCTTTTATGCTTCAAAAAGTAACGGGCGTATCCCATATCTTTACAGCAGTTAGGCCTTCGATAATTACCCCATAACATATCATGCTGAGGGCACACCTTTTTCAATCAAAAGAAAGGAAAACAAAATGACTTTTTTAAAAAAACAAACAGTTATCATTGTAACGCTATTCATGGCTTTGTGGGTAACCAAAGCGTTTAGTGAAATGGATTGGATTTCAAAACAACTGGTTGAACAAAAATTTGTGCCATCTGACCTTTTAAAAGGCGAAATGTTTGGCTCCTCTGTCGCTATTTCTGATAAATATGCTGTTATAGGGGCAAAAAATGATGATGATAAAGCAGGTTCAATTTATATTTTTGAAAAAGTGGGGACAAAATGGGAAATGATTCAAAAATTCACGAATGATTCTCCAACCCAAAATGCTTATATGGGGTTATCTGTTGCCACAACAGGTAATTTTATTTTTGCTGGAGAATCATGCTTTGATCTGGATGAGGAGCATAAAGATCTTGGAGCGGTTCATGTTTATTATCGGCAATCTTCAGGAGAGTGGACAAAAATTCAAAGAGTACTTCCAAATCCTGTTGAAAACACCCATCGCTTTGGTACATCAATGAGTGTTCTGGATGATACGCTCATTATTGGCGCTTACGGGGAAACGGATGAATCTGGTAAAGCCTTTATTTTTCAGCAGGATGGAAATCAGTGGAGGCAGGTGCAATGCCTTGAACCGGAAGAACCTATAATCAAAGGCAGATTTGGCAATGCGGTAAATATTTCATCTGATTTTGTAATTGTGGGTGCATATTTAGAGCGTGACTATTTGGGCGGTGCTTATATCTTTCAAAAAATTGATGGTTCCTGGCAACAAACGACAAAATTATTACCTCCAGAAGAGCAAAAATATTCATATTTTGGCTATTCTGTTGACATTAATGACACTTATGCAATTGTCGGTGCATATGGCTGTAAAACAAGCGATGATATTACAAATGCTGGCGCTGTCTATATTTTTAAGCGTGGTGAAAATGCTTGGGAATTTTTGCTTAAACTGACTGAAAATGATTTGGGAAAATCTGATAAATTTGGCACGTCGTTAGATTTGGAAAATAATGTGCTGATGGTGGGTGCGACCAAAATGGATTCTTCTGTTGTTGACAGTGGTGCAGTCTTTTTTTATCGCCTTGAAAATGATACCTGTATAAAATTAAACAAAATTTTCGCATCTGATGCAACGACAGATGCATTGTTTGGACAGTCCTTTGCTCTCCAGAACAACTATTTTGTTGTCGGAGCAAATTTAACAAATGATCAAAACGTCAGAACAGGCGGTGTATATGTTTACGAGCCTTTTTCCTATCAGACACACCCTCTTGGCCCTGATGGCGTTGTGAGTCTTGATGATATTATTCATTGGCTCAAAAATTTGTCTTCACCGGACGTTGACAATTAAGCAAATTATAAAATAGAGGTTGGAGTCCCCATTTTTATATGAAAATACTCTCCGTAACATTAAAAAATATCAACGCCTTAAGAGGACGTTGGCAGATTGATTTCAATCTTCCTCCTTTGGAAAAGGCAGGAATTTTTGTTATTTGCGGTCCAACCGGTTCAGGAAAAACAAGCCTTCTGGATGCCATTACCCTGGCTTTATATGGCGAAACCGACCGACTCCCAAAAAGAGATATTGAAAACATCATGACCCGCCACACCGGTGATTGTTATTGCGAAGTTGTGTTTCAAGTGAATCAAAACACATACAAAAGCCATTGGAGTATACGACGGGCAAAAGGACAGCCGGATGCCAAAGTACAGGCGCCCAAACGCCTTTTATATGAGATGAACGGCGATACACCCGTGGTCATTGCAGAAAAAATTAAATCCGTTCAGGACAAGATTGAAACTATCACTGGCCTGGATTTTAAACGCTTTTCTCGCTCCATGATGTTGGCTCAAGGGCGCTTTGCTGAATTTTTAAATGCACCGGATCGCGAACGCGCCGAGCTTTTAGAAAAAATTACCGGTACAGATATTTATTCAAAGCTTTCCATAAAAGCATTTGAACGCACCCGCCAGGAAAAAGAAACACTGCGTGACCTTCAAACGGTCAAACAAGCCATTCCAACACTTTCTCCCGAAGACATTGAAACCCTGCAAAAAGAAAAAATCGCCATCACAGAACAAGCTGCGCAAAAAAAATTAGTGATCCAATCCCTTCAAAAACAAAAAGAACACCTCAAACGCATTGAACGGCTCACAAACGAAAAAAAAAGATATGAGCAAACACTTGCGCATATCCGCCAGCAAGAATCAGATATGCAACCAGAATTACTCCGTTTGAAACGATCCAGGCAGGCGCGTGAGTTTCAATCTGAACTGGATGCTGTGACTTCACAAAAAAAACGTCTCGATGAATTGGCCGCTGATATACAATCCATTAATGACCAGTTGGAAAACAATGGAAAGCATTTGCAGGACATTGAAAAAAAAATAACCATCAGTCAAAAACAATTTGATGATGCTCAAAAAAAACAGATCGATGCAGAACCATTGATTCAACAGGCACTGGTCATTGATAGAGACCTGGAAAAACTCCAACAGCAAATAAATTCGATTCAAAAAGACTTAAAAAGTCTTTCTTCCCGCCATTCGCATCTTGAAAAAATTAAAAAAGATGCTGAGAGAAAACAGGACAACGTACGCAATCAACAGCAACAAAACAGTGAATGGTTAGACAAACATGCTCACAACAAAAATTTATCCGAGCATATCCCTTATATTCAGGCAGATCTGGAAGCCATTCAAGAGACAAGGCGTCACTATCAAACCCGTCAAAAAAAGATCAACCAATACAAAAAAGATCTGAATACAATACTTGACCAAACAAAAAAAAAGCAAAGCTTGCGCACAGAAAATCAAAAAGAGTTGGACAGAGTACTCCAGAAAATCCATACGACTGAAGGTCGTTTGAGAAAAAATTTGGGAGATCAGACCATAGATGCGCTGGAAACTCAGCTCAACGAATCCAGACATCACTATCATACTGTTGAAAATCTTCGAAAAATTTCCGCCCAATTTGTCGCACTGAAAACGGATATCAAAGCCAGTCGTGAGCAACTCAAAAAAACAGTGCTTTCAAAATTTCACACTCAAAAAACACTGCAACACGTTATTCAAAACATTATTAAAGAAGACGAGACGTTAAAAGCCTTGGCACAGGCTGTTCAACATGAGATGCTGGTGGCCAAATACTCAGAAAATCGTCGGTTGCTTGATTCAGGAAAACCCTGTCCTTTGTGTGGTTCTGAACATCATCCATATGTTCAATCAAAAAAAGTTTCATCAGAAACACAGATTCAAAAAGAATATGAAAAAAAGAAAAAACAAATGGATGCCTTGCTCCAAAAACGTGAGTATCAAAAGACTGAAAGTGCCAAATATGAAGGAAAAATATCTACTCAGATGGATACCCTCGTAAATAAAACCAATCATCAACGCCAGTTATGCCAGGAATGGGATCATACTGCTCATACGATTCAATCGTCACTGGACATTCAACACTATGAAAACGTTGATCGTTTGCTGAAAGAAATAAAAACACGGACAGATACCGATCAAAAACGATATCATCAGTCCAAACAGATGCTTGAGCAAAGCCATGCGTTGAGAAAAACATTACAAGAAAAAAAAGACAGTGATTTCACTCTTCAAGATGAAGTCAAAACACTGGACTTTCAAATACAGAAAATGAATCATGACATACAGGAACTATCTTCTGCCTGTGATGACATTCAAGCCCAAGGGAAAAAATTGGCTCAGCAAGCAGCATCGAAGCTTTCCCACTATCAGTTGGCTGTGCCTGAATTTGGCAAAGAAGAAACCTTTATTGATCTTCTCAACCAAAAAGCGCATGAATTTCAAAAACAACTGCTTACAGGTAAACAGCTTGAAACAGAATCTCAACACTTACGTCAACAAGTGACCGAATATACGTTTGAATTAAAAACCTTATCTCAACAGCTCACGACACTAACCGATCAAGAGAATCAACGTCTGGCCAATCAAATACAAATGAAAAAAGAACGATATCAGCTTTTGGGAGACAAAAAACCAGATCAGGAAAAAAAAGGCCTGCTTGCCACTCTTGAAAAATACGAAATTCTTTTGCAAAAACATCGCGCAGAATTTCTCAAACTCGAAAAAAAAAGTATTTCCCACGAAACTCTGAAAAAAAACAAGCAAGATGAAGCATCCAGCCTTCAACTCGCATATGATCAGGGAACGTTATCTTTGATGAATCACATTCAACCCAAAGGATTTCAAAGCATTGTTCAGTTACAGGAAGCCATCATCCCGCTATCAGAATCCCGAAATATTCAGAATCGCTTTGATTTGGTGCAACAAACCATCCATCAAGAACAAACCCGATTTCATGATATCTCAGAACAACTCACATTAGAAACAAAGACCGTTTTATCCGAGGCATCATTGGAATCGTTGGAAGCACAACTTCGTCAACAAGACCTTGAGTTTGAAAACCTTGCCAGACGAACCGGCTCCATTGAACAGGTGTTGCTTGAAGAAAACAAGCGCAATGATGCCCGAGAAAAAGCCCTTCAGCAATTGCATGAACAGGAATTACAATACAAGCGATGGAACGATTTGAATCAGCTGATTGGTTCGGCTGATGGCAATACATTTAGAACATTCGCACAAGGCCTGACATTAAATCGGTTGATCGAATACAGCAATCGTCATTTAAAAAATTTTTCAGATCGATATGTGCTTCAACGACTTTCTCCCCAATCTCTGACATTGAACATTATGGATACGTATCAGGCCAATGCACTGCGACCAACCGGAACCTTATCAGGCGGTGAAAGTTTTCTGGTCAGTTTATCCATGGCCATTGGATTATCAGATCTGGCTGGCAACACCATTCGTGTGGAATCCTTATTTTTAGATGAAGGCTTTGGCGCACTTGATGAAGAAACCCTTGAAGTGGCTCTAAGTGCAATCGAACGTCTGAATCACAGTGGAAAAATGATTGGTGTGATTTCCCACCTTGACAGCCTCAAAGAACGTATTCCCATTCATATTGAAGTATCAAAAGTTGTCGGTGGTAATAGTCGGTTGGATATTGTTGGTTCTTAATCTTATGATATGATTCACTATTTCGGTGATGAAAAAGTCACCAATATCATCTTATTCAATGTGATCCTGGGTCGTATTTTGTCTCTCATCCATTGATACGCCTATATTAAAATAAGGAGAAAAAACATGCGAAAATTTTCATCATATGGCCCCATCGACACAGATTTACATTATTATGCGCCAAGGACAGAATTAATTAAAAAAGTAACAACTCAATTGACAGGCAATAATTTGGATAAAGGTGAACATTATATTACGATATGGGCCCCCAGACAAACAGGAAAAACATGGATTATGCAGCAGGTTGTCAGAAATATTTATAACAGAGGCGATTTTGATGTTGCTATTATGACCATTGAATCAGCAAAAACAGCCACAACTGATGAGGCCTTATTAAGTGAATTTATCAGTAAATTAACAACACATTTTAGACGCGATTTTTTATCGGCTTCAGACTGGCGATCCTTTCCAAAAGTTATGTTAAAAAAAATGTTTAAATTTGATTTTAAGCCATCACTGACATGGGAGTCATTTACAGAAATCTTTTCAAAAAAATTTTTTGATAAACCGGTAATTTTAATTATTGATGAATTCGATGCCCTTGATGAAAAGTATATCAATAAATTTGTCAGTAAATTCAGAGATATGTATATTTCCAGACAAAATGAAAATCAGCTTGAATCACATAAAAAATCCTGCCTTTTGCATGGGTTGGCCTTAATCGGTGTCAGAAGTGTACTGGGGATTGAAAATGTTAAAGGTTCGCCTTTTAATGTTCAAAGAAGTATTCACATTCCTGACCTTACTTATGATGAAGTCAATCATATTTACAAATGCTATGAAGAAGAAAGCAAACAAAAAATAGATCAGGCAGTCATTGATCAAATCTATTATGAATTTCAGGGGCAGCCGGGATTAACATGCTGGTTTGGTGAACTTCTCACAGATGTTTACAACAATAATACTGATCAACCCATTACTATGAGTCATTTTGAAAGCGTTTTAGCTGATTCATGTGAGACATTGCCAAATAACAATATCTTGAATATTATCAGTAAAGCCAAACAGCCCCCTCATCAGGAGATTATTTTAAAACTCTTTAATACAGATAAGAAATATGTATTTAAACTGGACAACAAAGATATTAATTATCTTTATATGAATGGTATCATTGGGATACAAAAAGAAGGTAATGTCAATTATATCCGCTTTGCATCATCCTATGTTCAAAAAAGACTATTTAATTATTTTTCTGATGACTTTTTTAGTGAAACCGGTGATCTGATTGAACCATTTACAAAGTTAGATCATGTTTTGACTGAGAATAGCCTTCATATAAAAAACTTACTGCGATTGTATGAAAAGTATCTCAAAAAAAATAAAGGCTGGCTTTTGAAAAATGCGCCCAGACGAAAAGATTTAAAAATATTTGAGGCTGTCTATCATTTCAATTTATTTATGTATTTACACAATTTTCTCATACGCAAAAAAGGTCAGGTCTGGCCGGAATTTCCAACAGGCAATGGAAAAATTGACTTAATCATCAAATATGCCAATCAAATTTATGGTATTGAATTAAAAACGTATTCTGATGAATTCAGCTATAAAGAAGCAATCCGACAAGCGGCTGATTATGCTATGCAGCTAAAACTTTCAACCATTTCTCTGGTATTTTTTGTTGAATCCATTGATGATGACAACAGAACAAAGTTAGAAAAAGTTCATCCGGATAAAACCATTTCTGTGGAAACGATTTTTATTGAAAGTGGTAATACTTAATGACGTTCAACAGCAGTAACGATACAAAGACTTTTAGTAGCAATCAAAACATGCAATTTGACACAAAAATTGTATCAATAATTTAATTTGATTGTTTATTATAATCATGTTAAAAAGACTACTATTGCCCTGTCTCATAAGTTTCTCCCTGAAACCCAGCATTTTAAAACACCCTCATATATGATATAATTAATCCTCTTTATATTTATTTTTACAGATAAAAACCTTTACATTGAGTAATGTTTGTACTTTCCGGTTTATTTTACAAATACTTTCTTGTTTACTACTATTTTTAAGACTAAATACTTTCTTGTTTATCAATAAATACTTCCGCCTATGTCATTAATTACTGTATTGTAAATAATCTAATCGTTTGCTGACAAATCATTTTATCGTTTTTGAATGGATATCCTCAAAGAGAGATTCTATTTTATTTGGTTTCAATAGGTGCTGTTAAATGTTTTAATAGCACCTATTTAATCTTGTAATAAATTTCCATATG
>PEAL01000219.1 GCA_002753725.1 Deltaproteobacteria bacterium | reverse complement strand
GTTGCCTGATTTTAAAAAAAATGGAATATCGTTTGAGATGTCAAGATCAAACTAAAGGAGAAATAAAAATGAATGAACAAGAACTATTAAACAAGTTTATTGATATTATCGAAGAATATGTCCAAATCGATAAGGAAGAACTTAAAAAAGCGACAAGAGAAACCAATATCATTTCAGACCTGATGGTTAATTCCGCTCGTCTGGTGGATATCATTATCAAAGCAGAAGACACCTTTGACATTGAAATTGACGACGATGAAGCAGATTCCATCAAAACCATTGGTAATGCCATTGATGTTGTTTTAAAAAAATTAAGTTAAGGAACCACAATTAAATACATTCCCGTGGTTGGAGTCCCACAACTAAAGCTTTGGGACTCCAACCACAGGACTTCAAATGGGAACGTTATTTAATCGTGATTCCTAAGGATCGTTAGGAGCATTCATATGAGTTCTTATGAAAAAATACTCTTTCATGTTCAATGTTTGCTGGGATGGATGTTTGCATTTGTTGCCATCCCACTGATCTATTTGTTCATCAAAATCGCTGGCTATAAAATTAAAAATTTACATGCCATACGTCATGAAATTAAAACGCTTCAACAGAACCATAAAGGCCCCTGGATCATTTGTGCCAACCATTTGACAATGATCGATTCGGTGCTGCTTGCTTATGCCATGTATCCTTTTTATCATTATTTGTTTCGATATGGACACATTCCCTGGAATATACCGGAAAAAAAGAATGTGAATAAAATACGAGTGGTTGCTATTTTATGCTACCTTTTTAAATGTATTCCAGTGATTCGCGGTGGAAATCGTGATGATGTCAATCGATCTTTGGCCCGATGTCATTATGTTCTTGAAAATGGGGGAAGCCTGCTCATTTTTCCGGAGGGCACTCGCTCAAGGAGTGGGCTCATTGATATGCAAAACCTTCAATACGGCGTTGGACGTCTGGTTCACAGCATTCCTGGGTGTCGTGTGTTATGCATTTACATGCGCGGCGAAGAACAGAAAACATACAGTAATTTTCCAAAATTTAATGATAATTTTTCACTGTATCTATCGTCCTATAAGGCAGAAAGCCGCTTTAAAGGTTTGAAAGCTTACCGGGACTGCTCCTTTCAGATCATTGACCAATTAATCGGAATGGAGAAAATACACTTTGATACATGTCGGCAATGATATCGTTGATCTTGCGTCTCCATTTACCTTTGAAAAAAGTAGAGACAGCAAATTTGTCAACCGGGTTTTGACTCAAAAAGAACAAGCCGTTATTGATCAGTCGGCGCAAAACGCTGATCGTCTTTTATGGGCACACTGGGCTGCCAAAGAAAGTGCCTTTAAGGTTGTCAGTAAAATTCAATCGAACGTTTCATCCTCACCGAGGAAATATGACGTTTCGTTTATTGCTAATACACAATCATATCAACTTCAGGGAATGGTGAATACACCGGTTGAATGTGTTTATTGTCTGGTCCACTTTTATAAGACTTGTGGAAAAGAATGGATTCACTGTATCGGCTCTTCAAAACCATTGGGTAGTGGATCGGAAATTGTTTACAGGGCTGCCAAAATTGATCATCTTTTTGACTGCCATTTTTCACGCGCTTCTGAAAAACAATCCAGACATGTGAGAAAAATGGCCGGGAAAAAAATAGCAGAATTTTTTTCAGAACAGCCTGAAAATATAAGTTTTCAAAAAAATATTCATCAGGGAGAACAACCATATCCTGAGGTGTATATTTACAAGAAGAAGACCAATATCGATGTAAGCTTCAGTCATGATGGTAGATTTGTGGCTTATGCCTTTTGTTTGAATGGATGCCCATATAATACATAAGGAATTATTACCATGAAATATCCTTCATCTCCTACAATCGTAATGAGTGGCTCTGGTGTCTGGACACCCGCTTATAATATAACCAACGCTGAACTGGTTGAAAGTTATAATGCATATGCAGAAAAATTCAATACAGAAAATGCGGCAGCCATTGCATCCGGAGAAATAGAGTCAAAATATCCTTCCAGTGACCGCTTTATTCAGAAAGCATCCGGAATCAAGAATCGTTATGTATACGCAAAGGAAGGTATTTTGGATATTGATCGGATGTGTCCAACATTTCCAGAACGAAACGAAACAGATATCAGTAACCAGGCTGAAATTGCGCTATATGCCGCCCAAAAAGCTATGACTGCTGCTGGAAAAAAAGCTTCGGATATTGATGCTGTTATTGTTGCCTGTGCTTATACCCAGCGGGCTTACCCGGCGATTGCCATTGAAGTTCAAAATGAACTGGGTATCGATGGATTTGCCTTTGACATGCTCGGGGCCTGTTCCGCAGCAACATTCGGTCTTCATCGCGCATTTGATTGTATTGCATCAGGATCTGCACGATGTGTGTTGGCCATCAATCCAGAGCTGGTAACGCCTCAGGTGAACTACTGTGATCGCGATACTCACTTTATCTTTGGTGATGTCAGTGCTGCGATCATTATGGAACGTTCTGAAACCTGTAGCGCCTCAAACAGCTTTGAAGTTTTGGGTACTAAAGCATTGACGAAATTCTCCAACAATATTCGGTCCAACTTTGGCCATATGTCCCGAGCCACCGATGCAATCCCCTATGGATGGGATAAACTGTTTCACCAGGCTGGTCGCAAAGTTTTTGAAGAAGTCAGTCCGGTTGCCAGTGAGCATATCAAAAAGCACCTTGAAGAACTGGGGATTCATCCCGATGACGTTAAAAAATTCTGGCTTCACCAGGCCAATATCAATATGAATAAAATGGTGGTAAAAAACCTTCTTGGAACATCCCTTGATAACGATGATCGTGTCCCCACCATTCTTGACCAATATGCCAATACCGCATCTGCTGGTTCTATCCTTGCCTTTCATTTTCATCATGCAGCATTGGAAACGGGTGATATGGGAGTGATCTGTTCGTTTGGTGCTGGATATTCAGTGGGGAGTCTGATTATTCGAAAACGTTAAAAAATTGGTTTTTAGAATCCTAAATTCCCTCATTATAGGTTGTATACTCTGTGTTGCCAGAAACGACATAGCGAAGCCTGCCCCATTTCCCGATACCAAAAATCAGCAAACATAGAGCCAACATAATCTGCCCCCATTCATTCAATGTTGGAACAGATTGGACAAGGCCTGTTATTTCTGTCATTGATGTTATGGTATAAGTCGTTGATGCTGATACAGTTGCTTTATTATCAACATCATCTCTAAACTGGATATAAATCGTTGTAATTGAGTTCAGTTCATCATTGATATTCCAAAATTTGCTTTCCTGTATATTTTCCCATCCACACCCTACGCCAAAGCCTGAATTACTGATACACATGTCCACTGCACCTACAGCACCAATGTTATCTAAAATAACGTTTGGGGTATTTGTGGTTTCTGGTACTGTAAAACGTGGACTGCCGGGCGGTTCAGTATCAATGAAAAATGGGCCAATGGATGAGACCGGATGAGGATCGCCTTCTATATCAACAACGGATAAATTGAAATAGTATGCTGTTGTGCCCGAATCAGTAAACGGGGATGATCTTGTCCAGTTGTTTTCCCAAATGCCAAGTGTTCTTGCACTGATTTCATCGTAATCACCTTCATAGTCATCATCTAAGGTGATTGCGCTTCCTTCGCTAAAAGCACACCAAAAACCAAACCAATCTTCATTTTCTGTGGATTCCCACTTAACTTCAAGCTCTGAAGTACTACTTTTGATATTTTCTGTATGCGAGGTTGAATAAAAACTGTCTAAATTCCAACTCGTTGTATTTCCATTTGTTGTTATTGCAAATAGCGCAATAGCGATCATAGCTATTTTTTTCATTGTTCTACCATATTCCTTTGCTAAAATTAAAATAAATGGCCTGACCGGTTTCAACACTGGCAGCATCAGACTTATCTAAAACACCTTTATGATCAGGGCCCACCCACTCCGTTGGCATATGACTGCTTGAGGTCGGACCTATTTTAAGCTGATACAGTTGACCTGTTTCTAATCCCTCTATCACAAAAATACCTGTTCCATCTTTTGCTACTTTAACACTGGTCATATAGGTTCCATCTTTATAAACCTTTACTTTCACTGTAATACCATTTTCAGGAAGCAAGTGCCCCATAAAATCCCGAACTGTTCCAGTAATTTGATTACTTTCATTTCGTGATAATTGAAAATTGACAACATCACCAGTACTTTTTTGTCCCTGATATTGCTCAGGATATCCAGATACTTCAATGGTGACCCAATAATCATTCACTAAAATATCATTTTTGTAAGCAATCAATCCATTCACTTCGTATTGACCATTGGAATCACTGGTTGTATCCTTAATGATATTTAATGACTGAGACAAAACTTTTACCAATGCATTGGCATAAGGCATCGCATTTTCATCAATGATTGTACCGGTAATGGAACCTCCTTTTTCAAGATAAAAGGTCATATCACTACCCGCTGATTTTTTGCTCTGTAAAAGATCAGCATACTTCTCATGGGTGATTTCAAAAGCATAATCCAGGCCATCTGGAACAGTATTGATTTGAAAAAATCCATTATCATCGGTTGTTGTCTGCTCGCGATAATTGATGTCAATTGAAGAAATTTTTATCCGTGCATTTTGAATGCCGATACTGGTTCCTGTCTCATAAACATGGCCAGTAATCGATAAAGCAGATTGTAAAGTAAAATGAATGGTCTTATCTTGATCAATTGTCAGTTTGTCAATAACGCCTTCCTGATAATTAGCTTCTACCGGGGGGTGAGCGGACACAACATAATCATCAGAGTTTGGAAGACCGGTAATATGATATTGGCCCGATAAATCAGATGTGGATGAACAAAAATAATTACTGGCAGATGATAATACGCTTACTTTAACCTGAGCGATGGGTTTTCCTGTACGACCAGCAGTGATATACCCTGATATTTCAGATCCTTGTGACAAATAAAAATTGATACGCCCTGTATTGGTGGAAATATTTGTTTTTTCATCTGGAACCAATGATGATGAACAAGGCGGCTTTACAGTCAGTTTATAATCATATCCAGGTGTCAGGCCAGATATTTCATAAAAGCCATCTGCATTGGTACGTTCACTGTTTTCTATTTTATGGGTGACTGATGAGGCTGTGCCCCACACACCGGCAACAGGTTTACTATCAAGCGTATTCACTGTTCCGCTAATACTTTGGCCTTCAGATAAACTGATATTGATTTGATCGTGTTCTGTTGACAAAATAGTATTAATTAA
The DNA here is from genome assembly GCA_002753725.1 of Deltaproteobacteria bacterium. Taxonomy (GTDB): domain Bacteria; phylum Desulfobacterota; class Desulfobacteria; order Desulfobacterales; family Magnetomoraceae; genus Magnetomorum. The sequence goes on along the minus strand of PEAL01000219.1, from coordinate 3,797 downwards.
ACTGGCGTCAGTTCGATTTCTAACAGTGCCATCAGAATGATAATAAAAAGGCGCCAGCCCCTGTTTGTTAGCAGACACTTTGAAATCCTCAGCACTTTCCAATCCAGCAATTGAATACTCACCTGTATCCAAGGTATTTGAGGAACCTCCTGAGGAAGTAGCATCAGAGAAGGCTTCAACTCTAATTCCTGATGTTCCATTTCCATCTGCATCAGTAACAATACCTGAGACAACGGCACCGGTTGACAGGGTGAAATGAATGTTTTCAACCCAAACAGTGTTACGTGTGTCAATGATCTGTGCGGATTGCAGTTTGAATGTATTATGATAATATGTTCTCTTGAATTTATCCGAATGCGCATACAAGATATATGTATCTTTTTCTATACCAGATATTGAATAGGGTAAGCTGTGCGCTGCAGTATAAACCAGTCGGACTGCATTTTTCAGAATATATGAACTGCTGCTTAATGCGTCAATCCATACATCATCACCTGGCACTGCATTTGTTGGGAACGTCACAGTTCCAGAAATCACGACAGTTTCAATATCGAGGTAAAAGTCAATGTTTGGTGCATCATTGGTGCGAAGGTCTACTATATCCGAATCATTCCAATTGGTATGATCTTTATAATACTGGTTGGGATAATTTGAAGACATTAATTGAACTTTATAATCATATGATGGTTTTAGTCCACTGATCATAAACGCCAAATCGTTTCCATTACCAGCTAATGAAATATTATCACCTGATTTGATTGATTCCGACCATGCGTATATTCTGACAGTCTTTCCTGAATCCAGTCCATAAACCTTTCCGGAAATACTTCGCTCAAATTTTTCCAGTTTTATTATAATGTTATCAATATCATCATTTTCAATACCAATATTGTCAACCGTTTTCTGTGAATAGATATCAGATTTTAATGTCAACACATAGGTCCCCGCAAGAAGTCCCTTTACGATGAAATTGTTTTTATTATCAGTTGAATCAACTGATGTTGTCGAAGCCCAACATTGGATATCTTCAGCCCAAGCTTCAATTCGGATCCCAGAAACCGGTGTGTCATTAAATAAAACTTTACCCAAAATTTTAAATCCATTTTTCATTATGATGTCAAAATAGCTATCAGATGCAGCCAGCTTTTCAGCTTCAGAAATTTTGTAAACAGTCCCATTTGAATGATAAAAAGCGGGCAAATAACTGTCTTTGTTGATGGATATGATATAGTCCGTTGCAATACTATCCAAACCGGCAACTTCAAATAAACCATTTTCATCCGTTATTGATTCTCCACCGGTTTGTGTCCCATCTGACCAGACATTGACCCAGACCCCTGGCTTCCAGTCGTTCGTCTGAAAAAACGGTACCACTAATGACCGATCCTTTATTCAAAATAAAATCTACATTGGATACATTTGTATACCGAACATCAAAAAAATCTGTGTGAGTTTGACTCATATATCCCAGTGAATAAACGCTGAGGTTGTAGTCATCAGATGGCTTCAGACCCGTCAGTGAGTAATTTCCGAAAAAATCAGAGAGTGCAATGAGCTGGTAACCATTTTTTGCAGACTTAGCAACAACGGAAACATGACTTATCGGTTCATTATCTTCATTGACAATTTTTCCGGAAATTGAATTGCCATTTTTTAGGTTAAAATTCACCGATGGTGTGTTGATCTCAACCGTTGTGGCATCCTCTCGCGATGATGCATTGTCGTAAACCTGATAGGGATATTTCAGGGGTTGTATTTCAACATAATAAGTAATATTTCGTGAATTACTCATTCCTGTCAAACCAGTGATCGTATAGTTTCCATTGTCATCTGATAATGCGCCATTACCCGTTTCTAAGACTTCTGACCAGGCATTCACCCAAATTCCAGAAACCAGTTTGGCGTCATTTTGGACAGTCCCTGTTATCGTACCATTCTTTTTAATAATGATATCAATATTTTTTACAATTGGTGTACTGGGAGAAAGCAGGGTTGCCTGATTGGCATTAATAACGCTTTCATCAGAGGATTGATAATAAAATTCGGTGTTATAAGGTTCATACCACACAGAAAGTTGGTAATCTGTAGCAGTCCCCAGGCCTGTCAATGTATATCGACCATTTTCATCGGTTTTACAACTTATTCCATCCATCAGTTTTGTTGAAAAGGCGTTGACGTCAACACCTTCAACAGAAGTTCCTCCCAAAAGGGTAACCTGACCACTAATACCGGAAGCCGGACGTTTTTCAAGGTGGAAATTTATGTTATCCTGATCAGAAAAGAGCGTCGATACTCGTGTGGCCAGAAGGGTTTTTTGAGTACCATTATAATACTGAAAATAATACTGATTTGTTCCATATGGCGGCCAGACGCCAATGAGAAATTTTTCTGATGCTGGAAGTAATTCAAACCGATACATTCCATTTTCATCAGTCAAAACACTGGCAATAACTTGGTAATTCAATAAGAGCTCAACGGAGAAATCAGATAAGGTTTGTCCATCCTCATTGCTAAAGACTGTTCCTTTTATTTGTCGGCCTTCAGTTTTTATATAATTGATTTTAGACAACTGTCGATCATCAATGGTCAATGTTACTGTATATATGCCTGGTTCTGTATACGTATGTGATGTGGCAAGGGCTGATGTTGACTGATGCCCATCGCCAAAGTCCCATAAGTAATCACCGCTCATGTTTATGGATTGATCAAAAAATAGAACCGTGTGAGGTATAATTCCTGCTCTTTTATTTGATGAAAAATCAACATATCTGACATCGTTGACCCATATAAAATCTTTTTGTATTTCAGAGGATTCACCACCAGGCCCTGATACCATCAGGCTGACTGTATATTTTGATGGATTATCTGCCCGACTATTTAAGAAATAGGTATGTTCTGGATGCTGTTCAGTACTGGTTTCGCCATCACCAAAATCCCACAGCCAGGATGTAATTTCATGGGTCGCATTGGTAGGGGTAAATACCACAGACATAGGAGTGGCAGCCATACGTGAATAATTTTCCGCAATACCGATACTCGCAAAAGGTTGGGCATGAACTGTCAACATAAAGGACTCAGTGCTTGTCTTCTCTCCATCACTGACAATCAATGAAATGTTGACCGTGCCAAAGGTATTTGTTTTTGGCAAAATTTCAATGGTTCGTTGCGAATTGGTTCCCTGAAGAATAATTTGATCAGTCTGCACAATTGCTAAATTATCAGAAAGCGCATTTACTGTCAGCTGGTTAACGGGATTATCAATATCACTGATGGTAAAATCAATTTGTCCGGTACTTCTGTTTTGTGCAACTTCTTGATTATCAATAAATGAAATCTGTGGTGGTGCATTGGCAGATATGGTGATATCAAAAGACTGCTGAACTGAACTTTTTCCATCACTCAGGTTCAAAATGACTGTATTATCCTTTTCAATGTCGCTTGCTGAAGGAATTCCGGTCAGTTGATATATTTTTTTGAACATTCTCAATTTGTGGTAATATTCTCTATCTGCAACATAGATTGTTTCGCTTGAGTCCATAACTGCCTGGATGGGATAAAAGGAAGAGATTAAACCGATGATTGTTTGAATAATATTGGTTTTTGCGTCAACCTTGCGTATTCTATTATTGTATGTATCACAAATGAGAAGATTATTCTTTGTATCATATGTTATATCATATGGGGTGTTATCTGAGAAAACCTACCTTCGGGTGAAAGGTTTTCTAACAATGTAATAGATTTGTGCTTCCCTGTTATGACCCGGTACATGAGATACTGTATAACGGCATTGTTTTTGT
>PEAL01000218.1 GCA_002753725.1 Deltaproteobacteria bacterium | reverse complement strand
CAACACAAAAAAGTTGCACTTTTTTCTTAGCCCTGAAAGGGCGTTAAATAACAGCCCAGGGCAACGCCCTGGGTAATGGCATAGAGGGGTTTTAGCCCTGAAAGGGCGGCACATATTACAACTTAATCATAATATTATGTAACGCCCTTTCAGGGCTATATTTTATTACTTATTTACCCAGGGCGATGCCCTGGGCTGTTATTTAACGCCCTTTCAGGGCTAAGAAAAGCATAATCTTATTAAATAAAGTGCAACTTTTTTGTGTTGCACCCCTAAAAATGTCCGACTTTTTGGGAATGCGCCCAATCCCTTATTGTCTGAATCTTAGCCTGAATGGTTATAAATATGCAATTCTCTCAGCCATTCCAATATGCCTGTCTTCACACAATTTTTTTGCATGAGCACTAAATCCGCCAACAGATAAAAAAGCAGGTAATATTTTTTCGTTTTTATTTTGCCTGGAATATTCTTCGATTTTTTCCCAAAAATCCCTGATAACCTGTACTCCTACCTTTGTTTTCCATTTTTTTACTTCTATTAAAACAACGCGTTTGCAGTCTGATTCGGCTTTAATATCTATTTCCAATTCTTTTCCATCAGAACGTTGAAACTTGATGCGCATACTGACATCTATAAGGTTTAATTTTTTTGTATCTTTTATGCCTGAAAAGTAAACAGATAAAGAAAATCTTTTTCGTGTGCGCATATCTGTGGCCAGTTGATACTCTGCAAACTTGCCGATCAGATTATTCAATCTGCCTTTAAGAGAATTTTTTTCCTGCTGTAGTAAATCAATTTGTTTTTGGAAATCATTTTTTAAATCCGGAAAAAAATTTTTAATTTCTTCTTCAAAACGATGACGCAAAACCAAGTATAAGGTTCCATCTGTTAAACCTTGATAGCGAATATCCGAACCTCCATCTTCAACAAGGTCAGCATCGAGCATCTGTTCAAGTTTTATGTGAATTTCTTTTTTAGTAAGATCAATGTTAAGCTCGGTTTTTAATTCTTCAGGTGTCCAGGTGCGATCATTATGTTTGCACAGATGTAGTAGGATATTTTTGGCGTATCTATCATTTATTTTTGCAACTGTTTTGTTGATATATTCTGCCCATGTTCCGGACAGCCTTGAATGCCTTCCGGTAAGTTCGGCATGAACTGTATTAATAACGCCTTCTGAGGAGAGCAGGGCATTGTTTTTACTATTTTTGATGACACAATATATAAAAAAGGGGTCTGAGTGACAGAGCGTATTGATTTGTTCGGCAGTTTCGTTTGTGATGGGGTTGTAATAATGTTCCGAATATTTATATACTGCCCGCAATCCTTCATCTTTGGTAAGATAAGGGGACATAAAAAATTTATCAAGACGCCCGGCTTCTAAATATTCTGCCATAATTTTCAAAATCCAGCTAACATAAGAGCCGCTTACAAGCATGGGGGCAACTTTTGATTCAACCACATTGTGGTAACTTCCAGGCATTGATTTGTAATGGTTACTAAGACCTGGATCTACAAAAATATGTTTGCTTAGATATTGAAATTCATCAATAATGACAAGAATTCTTTGATCATATATTGCCGAAAAACGATGAGGGGCTGAACAGGCTAAATCCCATATTGGACCGGATTTTCCGGAAATTTCAAATTTTTGAAGCAAGTCAATATCATCCACAAGACAATCAATTGAGTTAGCAACACCATATTCCCTTATTTGTTCAAAGGTTAACAGTTTAGTTACCATCCGGGCATCTCTTTCAAAAAAAGAAATATAATGGGATGCAAATGTTTGATAGTAATTGATTGCAAACTCCTGTAACCATATATCTTTATCACTCATGGACAAATAAAAAGGAACGATCCCCGTTTCATTATTGGACCAGACCTGATTAAATACACGTTCTAAAATAGCGGTTTTACCACTTTTTCGTCTGGCAAGAATGACCTTTGACATTGATAGTCGTTTGGGAATAAGCGATAGCCACTTGTTCAAATGTTCAAATTCTTCATGGCGACCGACAAACAAGTCAGGATTTCCAATTGTTTCGGTTAATGGGTACTGCATAAATGTTCCTTTTTATCAATTTTTTGAGCTGAAACTTTTGCATAAATTTATACCCTAAAGTTAAGGATAAGGAAAAGAAAGGTCTTTCAATTTTTTTAAATTAAGAAGTGTAAAGCATGAGATATCCATTAATATACACATGTGCGAAAATAAAAAGGATCAACAGTATCCAGTTTAGCGTGATGGATATTTTCAGCCATTTTTTTGCCTGTGCTTTTTTGGAAGCAGCGTTAATCATTAAATTTTTATCATCACTATCGTAGACTCCTGTACTGACTGACACGTTGGTACTGTTAGTGTTTTGATCTAAAATTAACATTATTTTATTATGAAAGGTTGTCAAAATGGCGACCAAAGCCAGTCCGGAAAAGGTAATAATACCCACCGTGTGAGAAAAACCGAAAGCAGCGCCGGTTGGTAAATTTGAATTGATAATGTACTGTGATCCAATTGCAACCACCAGGGCTCCTCCAATGAACTCTTTTCCCGTGTTATATATATTTGATAATAATGTAAGGACAATTAAAAAAGACCCCATAAACATGCCGATAAAGAGAAACGAAAAAGTTGTTCCACCATAGCGTTTAATCGTGACGATAATGTTAATTTTACTGTACGTGGAGGAACTCCCTTTTTTGGCTTTTGGATCCCCAGATGTTGTATGGTAAACCGCCAGTTCATTTTTGATTTCAAAATTCGTTATTGCCCAGCCATTAAGTTCCAGATTTGGAGCTAAACGGCTTTCTTCTGTATCCGGAACCAGGATAAGCTCATCTGTTTCATATTCAATCGGTTCTATCGTAATGTTTAATTTTTGGGAATCAAACGGATAATATTGAGTTTCCCATCTTTGAAAGATAACAGTAGAAACAAAAAATTGATCCCAAATAACATCATCATATTCTGTTCTGAAAAAATTGGTAAAGTTCGGTGTGCTTTTAGCGTTTGAAACTTCAAACCCTGTTTCTGTCTCCAATTTTTTCATGTTGTGAACGGCCCATCCCCAAAGTTTAACATGGTATTCATTTTTAGGAAAATCGATATCGCTGATATTGACAATATAAACACCAAACTTGACCTTATTGATATTACCAGAATAAGGGGAAGGCTCTGTTTTTTCCACTGTTGAATCCTCAAACAGGATTTTTTTTTCGATACTTGATGTCGAAAAAAGGGGAAGGGCTTGTCTATCATTGGCAAAAACAGTTGATACCAAAAAACAACAAAAGAAAATAATACTGGTATGAATGATATTCATTGAAGACGCATTCTTTATTAAGACGCATTCTTTTTTTGCAGAAAATCAAGATAATGCCTTGCCGCTTCTTCAGGTTTTTCAAGCATAGGGCAATGGCCTGTTTTTTCCATGATCACTGCAGTGCTGTTCGGGATATTTTTATTAAAAATTTCAACACATGAAACATCTATTAATCTATCATCAGCACCCCATAAAATAAGGACAGGAACATCAATTGTTTTCAGAACATGTTCACTTTTCCATAACTCCCGAGATATATCCGTGTAAATTTTTTGATTAATCTGAAAGCGATCAATATATTTCTGATACATAACTGACATAACTGGCCAGGGGAAAAAAGGAGGGGACGACATGGAAAGATCTGTCAATGCATTGAACTCATCTATATTTTTGACAATAAATGGATTTTTCCCTTGTTTGAGAAGTTTTTGGAATTCACTGGGTTGAGGTGATGTCACACCACCGGAATTAAATAATGCCAGGGTTTTTACTTTTGCTTGAAATGTTTTTGTAAAAGACAAAGATATAGAACCTCCCATTGAATTACCAACCAGATGTATTTTTTCAAGACCTAATTTATCTATGATTTGATTTAAATATTGAACTTGTGAATGAATACTATAAGAATGATTTAAGGAGGCCGTGCTATCACCATGACCGGGTAAATCAATGGCTATGACGCGATACTGATCCTTCAAAATTTTTGCAAATCTTATCCAAATTTCTTTACTTGCAGTATACCCATGAACCAGTAATACAGTATCTCCTTCTCCCCCTTCAAGATAGGATATTTTTTGGTTTTCAATATCAATGGTTTTTAACGTGAGCCCTGATCTGAATCTTTCAATAGCAATCTCTGTATTATAAATCGATTTTTTTATAGAACTACAGGCAGATACTCCCACAACTAAAATTATCAGATATATGATAATCTTTAAAAATCGATTTCTGTTTAAAAGATACACAGCCCCTTTGAGAAAAGACATACTCCCTCCTTAGTAAATAACGGATGAAATTCAAAGAAAAACGAGTCAAAATCTATTTTAGACTGCTTGTTAAAAAAAAAATGATAAAAGCCCTATTGTATAATTAATTATTTGTCAAGATATACTGTTTAGACCTTTTTAAATCAGATTGTTATTGAAAAAACACATTTCCTTTATGATTATCCCTGTATTGTGTGTCTAAACGATAAAACCATCTATATTCAGTTCTTCGATTGAATTTATGCGCGCTGTTTGTTGCACCATAAATATTTCCAGCATAAAAGCCAAAACCAAAAAATGAAAGTAGTGTTCCCAGTGCGGGTTGATGGTTTTCATAACTCTCCCATACTGTCCATCCAATAATACCATTGACGATCATCGACAACATGGCATCACGATATCGACCACAATAGGCCTGTCCTAAACCGGGAATAATCGATAACATCCCAGCCAGATAAGGCTTTTTTTTAGGGAGGGACTTTCTTTTTTCAATACCCGCCAATATTTCAGCAATGGGATAAGCCGATTGCTCTTTGATGGCAAAAAAATGATTTTCAGCCAATGAAAATTGTTTCATTTGAATAAAGAGCCAACCCATTCTATAATCAAGTTCATCACGATCATGTGGATTGAGGTTTAGCTGCCCCAATGCTTCGAGAACAGATTTCGCCATCTGAAAATTGTTTTGTTCCTGATAGCATTCATTCAATCGATAACCTGCTTGAAGAGTGGTTTCAGTCATTGAATGGAGATTAATAATTTTTTGATACGCATCTGCTGCCAAAATATATTTTTTTTGCATCTGATAAGCCATTCCTATTTGATAGTGTACCTTCAATCTACGATCATCTTTTGGAAATAGAAATAAAAAACGTTGAAACTCAATGATGGATGAATTATACAGTTCCCGATTGAATAGAGAGTTAGCAAATTCAAATTGCTCATTGGCCGAACAAATTTTTTTTTCAGTGCCCAGGGCAATGGAATAACTAAATATCAAAAACAAGGCAATAAAAAAATATTGCTTTAAACATATTGATTTATATAACATTTTTTCACCTTACTTATATTGTATTTTATTTAGAAACAAACCGATTAAAAAAATTTAGCATATTTATGATGCTTATTGTAATTTTTTTTAACCAAAGTGAAAAACAGATTTAAAAAAGGTATATCAGATGTCTGACTTAACAAATAATTATCCATCACCGCTGATACATATGAATTTATCCTATCAACAGCAGCATGGCGAACCTGTTGGATTATCATTCGTGATACCCAAAAATGAAGTTTTTCGAATTAAAGATGTTATTGAAAACAGTTGCTATGCGCTCCCGAACTTTCGGAGATCAAAACTTCCCGATGTTGTTGTTGATATTGGTGCTAATGTTGGCTGTTATGCCATTTATGTAAAAATGAATCATCCAACAGCCTCAATTTACTGTTTCGAACCGGTTCCAGCGACTGTAGAATTGCTTTCTCAAAACACAAAAGCCTTTTCAGATATTCATATTCATCCCATTGCACTATCAAATAATAATAAAACCGGATGGATTGAAATTCATCCAATAAATTCAGGAGAAAATCGGTTATGTGATCAAAAGGTCAATCAAAACAACAGAATTGCCGTTCCTGTTCATGATGCAGACACTGTTTTTACAAAATTAGGACTCAAACATATTGACATTTTAAAAATCGACACTGAAGGCTGTGAAGTACAGATTCTTGAGAGTCTTCGAAAACGATTATCTGACATAGATTATATTGTCCTGGAATATCATTCAGAAGATGATCGCAGGCGCATTGACGCTATCCTTCATGATTTTACACTGATTTCATGTTCAGTTTCAATTTGTGGGCTGGGTATTTTAAAATATGTTAATGCGTCAATCATATCAATGATTCAATAATATTGTGCTGTTAAGCGCTTAAATCAACAGGGAATAAATACATTCATGAAAAAAAATATCGTTATCTACACTGCAATTTCAGGTGATTATGACAACTTAAAATCTCCTGAATATGTTCATAAAGACTATGATTATGTTTGTTTTTCAGATAACCAGTTTCTTAAAAGTGATGTCTGGCATATTGTCCCTTTTGAAGAACATTTCGAAGACATGACCCTTACAACACGTCAAGTTAAATTATTGCCCCATAGATATTTTTCATCTTACGAATTTAGCCTTTGGATTGATGGGAGTATCGTTCTTAAAAATGATATCTCTCATTTGCTTAACAATTACCTGCAAAATGAAAATATTGCGATGTTTAAACACCCTTTGCATCGATGCTCAATCAAAGATGAAGTCGCAGCATGTATTGAACTAAAAAAAGACTTACAACGTAAACTTATATTTCAAAGGGATTTGTATTATTCGTTAGGATATAACGATACTGTTACTTGTATCCCTCTAACATGTTGCATATTTAGACGTCACAATGAAAAGAAGCTTATTATGGCAATGGAAGAATGGTGGACGCATGTAAGAACTTATAGTAAACGGGATCAAGTCAGTTTTCCATTTGTTGCCTGGAAACTCGGCCTCCCATTTAATTTGATTAATGATCAACTATTCAACGATTATTTTTCACGATCTACTCATGATGGACAGAACTTCAAAGATCGAATCATTTCGTATTTATCTCAAGGTGGACTTTTTCAGGTCAACACAGATCATGGCCAATTTCATCTTGTTCATTTGTCAGAAAAAAATTTATAATATTTTATATCACTTTTTAAATTAAGGATATGTGTTATAGCAAAGGGTTATGACTCTTTAAGCTGTCACAAATCCACTATATTTCTAAAAAGGAGAAAAGCATGAATCGTTTTTCAGATGTTGATCCGGATACAGCAAAACTCATCAAGGAAGTTATAACGAAAGATTTTTCCCATCTTGTCCAGGCCAAGATCAAAATGGTCTTTGATCAAAGAAAAAGAAAAAGCGGGGGGAAATACCAATTGGGAAAAATGCAAAAATCCAACGATTTGGTTCGATACCTGACATCTCGTGAAGTTGGAGAACCTGAAGGCTTTGATTATTTATTATTTATCGATGAAAACGTATTTGAGGTGATTGATCATAATGATAAAATCCGATTGATACGTCATTTGCTTCAATATGCGGACATTGATTATGAAGCAGACCGACCGTTTAAAATCAGAAAAGAAGAAGTTTTAACCTGGTATGATGAAATGGAATATAACAAAGATGACCCTAAATGGTTTGAACGACTTGAAGTGATCGCTGAAAGCGTTTATAATCCTGAAAATGAAGAAAATCTTGCCAATGACATGGCGCAAATCAACGCTTGAGATGATTTATATTGACATGTGCGCATAAATTTGAAATTTTGCCCCTATATGTGAGCGTCGTAGATGGCTATTAATTATTTGAAATAATGAATAGCGTAAAAACTTTACATGTTTTTTATAGATAACTTACGACGATAAGAACTATTTATTATTGAATAATCCAGAAAGGAGGATGATCATGAAATCATTCAAAATTCTGTTTTTATTGTGTATCATACCGTTTTCCGTGGGGGCTTCCAACTCATTGGTTTTAATTGATGATATCCCTGAGATGAAAAAAGCAGGTGTCTCTCAAAACCTTATTGACTATCTCATCAGTCATCAAACCTGTTCCATTGATGCCAGCACAGTGATTCGTTATCACAAAGCCGGCCTTCAAGAACAGGTCATATTAAAACTCATTCAAGCTGATGCTTACCATCCTGAACGGGAATCCACTGTAGAAAAAGAATTAAAAATTATCGAGGGGTTAAAACAGGCCGGATTTACAGATGAAGCTATATTGGAATATCTTAATTCAGTCAGATCCAATCAATTTGTCGATGCCAATGGTGATACTTCATATCGATTAATGCCACCGATGGATAAAGAACTTTCCCAACAACAAACACCCCATAGAAAGTTTAAATCACCCTTACCTTATCCTGTAACAATAGAGGTCAAACCTTAGTGAAACAGAGAAGAAATCCAGTACCCACTGTTGACATTATTATTGAAATCAATATCAACAATCATTCAGGTATTGTATTGATCGAACGACGCAATCCACCCTTTGGATGGGCATTACCGGGTGGATTTGTCGATTATGGTGAATCTCTGGAGGCCGCAGCGATACGAGAAGCCCGCGAAGAGACGTCTCTGGATATCCATTTGATTAAACAATTTCATACGTATTCAGATCCTCACCGTGATCCCCGCCAACATACAATAACAACTGTTTTTATCGCATCGGCCACCGGAACCCCAAAAGCGGCGGATGATGCCAAAAATCTGGCAATTTTTCAGAAAGATAATTTGCCAACATCAATTGTTTTTGATCATGCGTTGATCATTCAACATTATTTCCAATATAAACAAAATATCCCGGATCATGTCATTTTTTCATTGGCATAACCTTTATCAATTGTGATTTGATGAAATTTTCATTTTTGAATCAACGGAAGAAACGTCCAGCTAAAAAAATAGTTATTATCAAAGGTAGCTGTAGACAATGCGGAAATTGTTGCTCACATATCAATATTTGTGAAGAAGGGAAATGGGTATCAAAACCCCGACATTTTAAAAAAATAGTTGCAGAAACCCCTGAATACAGTCGGTTTAAAATTCTTGGAAAAAATGATAATGGTACATTAAACTTCAACTGTACATGGCTTAATGAGAATGGTACGTGTAAAGACTATACGAATCGACTGGATATATGCCGAGATTTTCCGGATAACATGGCCATCATGAATAAAGGAATTC
>PEAL01000217.1 GCA_002753725.1 Deltaproteobacteria bacterium | reverse complement strand
CTGGAAACGGGTATCCTTATCCTTCAACATCTTAAAGAAGCGTTTTATCGCCTGGAAAATTATATATTATCCTCCAATTTTGGTGTAGATATTTCGCAATATTGAGTTGCTGGGCGCATCTAAAAATAAATCATTTAGGTTTTATTGACGCCTGAATAAACATTATTGATTATACCGACCTTCCAGTAAATCATCATAATATTTTTGATATAGCCCATCGGCTTTTAACTTTGCCAATCCTTGGATTTTAAAAATTTGATCATCGTCGTCCTCCTTTTTTAATTGATTAAGAGATGTATTTTTGTTGACATCTCCTCCTTTAACGGGTGACATTCTTGTCTTTATACAAGGCATAATAAGTCACTGGAATAATAATCAATGTAAAAATTGTTGATGCAAATAATCCAAAAATTAATGTCCATGCCAGGCCTGAAAAGATAGGATCCAGAGTTATGGGCCAGGCTCCCAATGCAGTGGTTGCTGCTGTCAGTAAAATGGGCCGCATGCGGATGGCACCACTTTGTAAAATGGCTTCTTTAAATGCTACGCCTTGTTTTTGGGCATCTTGAATAAATTCAATCAAAACCAGAGAATTTCGAATAACAATACCGCCGAGAGCGATCATGCCGATCATACCCGTTGCTGTAAAAAAAACAGGATTGTCAAAGCCACCAATTGTGGAACCTGTAACAAGATTCAACAGCCAAAATCCAGGCATGGCACCAATCAATGTGAGTGGAATGGCCATCATGATTAAGAGGGGCATAAAAAAAGAATTGGTTTGAATGATTAACAAAATGTATATGCCCAGCAATGCGGCTGCAAAGGCAATGCCCATATCGATGAATACACGGATGGTGATTTTCCATTCTCCTTCACCGGCCCAGTCAACATGAATACCATCAGGCATGGGATCTTTTTCCAGACGGGCCTGCATATCCAGGATAGCTTCGGCGGGTGCGCGACCGGCCATTTCAGACATGACATAAACCACTCGTTCAAGGTTTTTATGATAAATGGGTTGGTTTTCCGGGACATGGACGATTCGAACCAGTTCTGCCAGGGGAATGGTTTTTCCTGATCGTGTCTGGATAGGAATTTGAGACAGATTGACACGTCCGGATCGTTGTACACGCGGTAAAATTACCTTGATCATCAACGCTTGCCTTTCTGTTGGAATATGCACTGTTGCTGGTGTTGTCCCGCTCACTGCCATGCGAAGGGTTTGAATGATATTGCTGGCAGGTACGCCATGCAGAGCTGCTTTTTCTTTATCCAGAATGAAATCAATGCGAAGCCGTTGGGCTTCTGTGGTGTCATCAATATCGACCACACAGGATTCATCCCTCATGGTCTGTTTTATTTTTTCTGAGGCGTTGATCATTTGATCATATGAGATATCCGGTTCACCATATAACTCAGCGACAATGGTTGAGAATACCGGTGGGCCGGGGGGCAATTCCACAATTTTCATGTTGGCATCAAATTGTGTAGCAATCGTTTCCAACTCTTTTCGCAATCGCAAGACAAGCTCATGGCTTTGTTGAATTCGAAAATCTTTGTGGACAAGATTCACACGAATATCTGCCATATGTGCGCCTTTTCTCAAATAATAATGCCGTACCAGTCCATTGAAATCCATGGGAGAACTTTCACCCACAAACGAGATGATACTTGTGACCTCTGGAACGGTCCTTAAATAATCTTCATAAGACTGGATCACCCGATTGGTGATTTCAAGACTGGTTCCTTCTTTCATGTCAACAATAATTTGAAATTCATTTTTATTGTCAAAGGGCAACATTTTCAAGGGAACATACCGGAACATTGCCAGAAAGACAGCAAGTCCCATCAATCCTAAAATGACAATTAATAATATATACCGGTTCATTCGATGGGTCAGAAAAGGGTTGACGAGTTTTCGATATGTCCAGAAAACCCAGCTATCATCTTGTTTAGATGGATTGCCTGGCAATGTGCTGACAGTCAAACGATTTTTTAGTAAGAGGTAAGACATCCAGGGAACAATCGTAATGGCGCAAATGGTTGAAAAAATAACAGTCATCGGGACATTGGCCGCCATGGGTGCCATATAAGGGCCCATCATTCCGCTGATAAAAAACAGAGGGACAAAACAAATAATAATGGCAATGGTAGACATAATGACCGGCGGTAAGACTTCATTGACAGCGAACAATGTGGCCTGGATCGGGTTTCGTTTTCGGTCTAAAATATGACGTTGAATATTATCCACATTGGTGATGGGATCATCCACAACCAAACCAAGGGATAAAATTAAGGCAAACAATGTCACACGATTAATTGTGTATCCAAAGATAAAATTTACAAACAATGCCAATGAAAAACTGATTGGAACCGCCAGTGCAACAACCAGGGCCTCTCGCCATCCAAGGGTAAACGCCAGAAGTGCAACAACTGTTACAATGGCAAAAGCTAAAGAGCTTAGTAATTCATTGACTTTAAATTGTGCAGTTTCGCCATAATTTCGCGTTACTTCAACATGCACATCTGATGGTATAATCGTTTGTTTAAGTGTTTCAAGTTTGTTCAAAATATCCTGAGCAACATTGACAGCATTGGTTCCCCTTTTTTTAGCAAGGGCAAGAGTGACCGATGGACAGGTCAAGGGTTGGTCTGTCAAGTGATGATTTTTTCGGTAATAATGAGAAAAACCAATGCGTGAATAGGTGGTATTGATTTCCGGACCATCGATGATGCTTGCCACATCACGCAAATAGACCGGACGTCCATTTGAAACCCCTACCACCAGCGAACGAACATCCTCCGCTGAGGTTAAAAAAGCGTGACTGCTGACAGTAAATTCTTGGTTAAACCGCGTAAATTTACCGGCTGTAACAGAAGCATCAGCACTTTGAAGGGCCATCATGACTTGTTGAAACCCAATTCCCAGGCCCTGAAGTTGATCCTGATTAAGTTCAACACGGATTTCTCGTTTTCTGCCTCCAACAATGTCTGTGCGGGAAATGTTGGTCACCGATGACAAACGATTCAAAACTTCTTCACCGATACGGCGAAGGGCATGATCATCATAGGTGTCTGAAAAAAGGGTAAGATTGACAATGGGTACATCATCAATTTCAACCGGTTTGACCAGCCATCCTTTCACAATGGGTGGGGCCTGATCTGCGTGCATGCTCATTCGGTTATACAGTTTGATCAAGGCATTTTCACGATCTTCACCCACAAAAAAACGAACCGTAATCACCGCCATATCCTGCATGGATGTAGAATAAACATATTCCACACCATCAATTTGCCATAAGTACCGTTCCAGGGGGGTAGCAATGAGCTGTTCGACTTCTTCGGGTGTGGCTCCCGGGGCCTGAACAAAAATGTCTGCCAGAGGAACAATGATTTGCGGTTCTTCTTCTCGCGGTGTGATTAAAATTGCAGCAATGCCCAGACAAAAGGACATGATAATCATAATGATGGACAGGTGTGATGTTAGAAATTTATGGACAATACCAGCGATAACCCCCTGTGGTTCTATAGTTTCGACTGTTTCCATTGCATTACTCCTTCATCCCAATCCATTCATTACCAAACAAACCGGATAAGACTTCAAGTTCATTGCCAATGCGTTTACCGGTTTTAATGTAACGGGTTTTCCAAATACCATTTTCTTCAATGGTCAATAATTCCAACTGACCGACATTTCGGACGGCTTTTTGAGGAATCAACACCACTTCATGGCTTTCCGCAGGAATCAGTAGTTTTCCATACATCCCTGGATATAAGCCAGACATGACCGGCAAAGCCACTTTAACCAGAAAGGTTCGGGTTTGAGGATCAGCATAGGGCACAATTTCTTCAACGGTTGATACCACTTTTTTGTTCAAAGTGGTAACATGGACCATCAGGCTTGCCCCCATTTCAACTTTATGAATCAAGCCTTCACGAACATAAGCTTCCAGACGAAGTGCGCCGGAAGTTTGCAAAATAATCAAGGGTTTACCTGGAAGAGCCAAATCACCGGGTTCGATTAATTTTTTCAACACTTCGCCATCCTGAGGAGCCCGAATATTGGTATAGCCCAATGCAATTTGAGCTTCTTTGACCACTTCCTCAGCCCTGCGAATGCCGGCAGTGGCTGCATTCATTGCCTTATGTGCGCTATCGACACCTGCTTTGGCCTGTTCGTGAGCCGATTCTGCTTTTTCCATATCTTGCGGCGTGGCAGCTTGTGCATCAACGTATTTTTGGGTTCGATTGAAAGCTGCCAGTGCTTGTTTATATTTAGCTTCCGCAGCATGAACCGCATGGCCGGTTTCTTCCTTTTGAGCGACGGCTGATTTTAAAGCCTGTTGTGCCTGAGCCAATCGCGATTGAAACTGACGATCATCCAGCTGAACCAGGACTTGATCTTTTGTCACCTTATTTCCCGGGCTGACTTGAACCCGTTTAACTTTAGCGGTAACCTGTGATTCAATTTGACTTTCCACACGTGGTCTGATGGTTCCGACAGCTTCGTACCATTCAACAATTTCTTTGATACTTGCCTGAACTTTCTTGTCTGGAATCTCAAGAAAAGACGTTCCGGTTTCTTTACCTGGAGCAATCTTATCTGTTGCCCATACGCTGCCAGTGCATATAAAGACTGACAGCATTAGGGCGGCCACGAGCATTTCAAAATGGATTGTTTTCATTAGGTTCCCCTTTTTTCATGCTTTTTTTTTGAGCATAGAAAGTTTTCTACGTCACGGCATAGAGAATTTTCTACGCTTTTTATTTTGAATGTTCAAACAAATAATTGCTTAGTTCAATATTAAAGGTATAAAACTGAATACCATAAACATAGTTTTGGTATTCATTCAGACCATCATCACGCATAATTTCTGTCCTAAGATCATACAAATCACCATGACTCGTTTTTACATGCGCTGTTCCTGATGTTCCCAGGCTGAGTTGATCTGAGGTCTCAATAAGAGCGCCTCCTGAACTAATATTTACGGTTACAAAAGGAACCGTTGATGTCTTATCAGAAGTGAATGTTCCTTTTAGAACCAGATAGATTCTGTCTTCACGTCTACGTTCGGACAAATTGGCAAGCGTTCTCGCTATAATCCTGACGTCTTTAGCCTCATCAGTTAATTTAATGGACTCTTCCGCAGAATTTTTTGCATTTATAGCGGTTTTTTTCGTTAAGGCATCAATTTGTGAGATTGAGCTGTTCAGGCCATCTATTTTTGACGCCTGTTCTTCTGAGTTTGAAGAGATCGCCTCAAGCAAGTCGGCAACTTTGCTTGAACTGGTATCAACCTCTGAAAAAATAGTATTGGTTTGGCCCATTAATTCAGCACCATTTTTAATTTTAATATGGATATTTTCTATAAGTTGGGATGTGCTTTTTGCCGCTTCAGAAGAACGTAAGGCCAGACTTCTAACCTCATCAGCAACAACAGCAAAACCAGCGCCTGCTTCACCAGCCCTGGCCGATTCAACCGCAGCATTCAGAGCCAGCAAATTGGTTTGAAAGGCAATTTGATCGATTGTTTTTACAATTAAAGAAATTTTTTCACTGGACTGATAAATATCTTTCATTGATGTTGTCAGCTCATTCATGCTTGAATTTGCCTTTGCAACAATATCTGTCGTTATTTTCATAAGGCCATCGGCATTGGCAGCATTATTTGCATTGTTTCGTGTCATAGAGGCAACTTTTTGTAAAGACAGAGAGGCTTCTTCGATAGAGCTTGATTGCGTATCAGAGGCTTCTGCAAGGGACTGACTTGAATAGGAGATATTACCCGAAAAACCTTCAAGATTTTTGGACATTTCAGCAAGACTTTCAGCAATTTTTTGAAATGGAGAAATAACCTTAAGTTTTGCCATGAAAAGGCTAATCATGATCATCACTGCGCTTGAAATAATAATGATGACAAAGGTCCATACCAGTGTCATGTTTTTTACATTTTCCAGGCTATTCGTTCGCAGGGTCAATGTTTTATTGAATGCATCTGTTATATTTTCAGGGGACTGTTTGATAATTTCCAGATAAGTATTATTTAATAGCTCAAGTTCAGCACTGCTTTTTTCGCCAAAATATAAAATTGCCCATAGAAATATCATACTCATGATAAAAACAGTAATCATCAGTGACATGAGAATTTGAACAATAATTTTTGCTTGTATTTTCATGAAAGGATTCCTCGCTAAGCAGAGTTATTTAGATGGTTTCAGTTTTAACTGAATGCTGGTAAATGGTATCATATTATCTTCTAAATATCCATATTCTTTGCGATATATTATTTTATGATAAAAATTGTAAAATTGTAGAGGCACATGTATTGTGTCTCTACAATTTTAAAAGCGGTGCAGTCACAGAGAAGCGAAGCAGTGTTGAATGTCTTTATGCAACTAAAATTTGAACTTAATACCCGTCGAAACATTGACAATCGTGTCAGCATTTTTGCCATCGGCAGTCATCAGGTCGGATGCCTCTCCTGGAATCAAACAGGCCGATTCAAAATGTAGCGAGACGTATTTATTATATTTATATGCATATTTAAAATCAAGTTCTGTTCCAATAAAACTTTTATCATCAGCAACATCTTTGGCTGTAGACAGGTAACGAATTGCTGAAAAAAACTTATGTTTTTTATCAGGTTTGTATTCTGCCATCAATGCATGATGAATCAGGCCTTTATCCAGAAGATAGGGGGCATCACTGACAAAACGATCACAACTGGATGTCAGGCTGTCCTTGAACAGGATCATCCCAACTTTGACATCCACATCAATGGCATCAAAATTGTCAGCATCCTGGTCGTTGGGATTGTCATCACCGCTGGCATACAAGGAATTGAAACTCAATTTTAATTTCTTATTGACTTGAATGCCCATGTCAAGATTCATGAGATATGCACCACGTTCCAGATTTTCAATATTTGTGCTATCACCAACAAAGCGAATATCTCCATATTGATAAATCAATTCAAAATTTGCAAAAAAGGAATCTTGTTTTAAATTGGCAGTAAGTCCAAGATAGGAATTGATTCTGTCGTAAGTATGGGTGGTGGTATAATGATCTGATTCTGTTGTTTCAGCACCAGAATCCTCATATATAAAAAAAAAGCCAACATTCAGATTGGACGACACTTCGCCATCAGTTTTCAGTACAAAATAATTGTTATCCGTGTTGTTTGACTTCGCATTTTCATCCCCACGGTACCAGCCTGTCATCCAGTTGCATTTACTGGTTTTCCCATGATAGGTTAAACCTGCTGCTGTTTCAGACCAGACCCAGTCGCTAATGTTTGTTGGCTGTAAACCAGCCCTGACAATATGTTGGATGACACCCTGAACCGCCTGTACTTCAGCATAGGCAAATCGGGTTTCCTGGGTAAGCCCATCACCAGAAAGACCGAAATTTTTTTCTTTATCTCCCCAGTTGATTGTTCCAACTTCCAAACCATAGACAAATTTGGCCAATTCGTCTTCCGTTTGAGCCTCGAATCTCAGTCGCGCTTTAGAGAGTCCAAAAGTTGTTCCAACAGAATTCAAATAATCCATGTATTTGGTCTCAAAACCTTTGCTGTTGAGTCTGCCATCATAACTGAAAAAATCCGTGGGACCACTTTTGTGTTTCCCTGCCAGGGACAAACTATTGTTCGTTGATCCTACAACTTGCAACATTTGACCATGAAAATCAAATTTGATTCCCTCTGCGGCAAAAACCGGAAATACATAAACTCCTAAAACACAACACATAAGCAGTAAGCATTTAAGTGTTCGCATACCATTCCTTTCTTTTAGAAAATTGTTTACTAATCATCTGCACTCATACATTTGACTGTAACGCTTCAATAAAACAATCACCTATTATAATCATCTGTTTTTTACAAGAGATATTCGAAAAATATTGATAATTGAGGACTTAGCATCAATTTTATGGCTGTCCTTGAATGCCATTTAAAGCCCGACGAACAGTATCTCTAACACCCGCATCCCGATCATTCATTGCATCCATTAGCGGACGAACCGCCCGTTTGTCACCAATTTCTCCAAGGGCTTCAGCCGCAAGGGCCCTGACTGCTGGGCTCATATCTCTGTCAAGGGCCAGGGTTAAATCGTCCACAGCCAGATGATTTTCTTTTAAATCATTCATGACACTGATTGCCATCATGCGGACTTCTTCATCTGGATCTTTTAACGCAACGCCTAAAAATTTCAAGGCATGGGGACTGTCAAAATATCCGATCAACGCTCCCAGCGTATGAATCTTTTCTTCAATACGGTCAGGGGCACGTAAAATATCTTCAATTTCTTCAGGTTGCATCACACTTAATGGCTTTTTGATATTCAACTGAAACGGTGGGCTGGCCGTATTCGCAGACAAGGCAGTGGGTTTGAGTTGACCATCTTTTGAAAAAATATACGATGTCATCAGACGATCCGGTGAATAGATAAAAATATGCCCGGCTCGACCATTGATCAGATCTAAAAGGATTTCATCCAGTTTTGCCTGTCTTTTATTAAAAAATATTTTTTCTTTCAGGGTTCCAAATAAAAGAACTTTGATACCTGTGTATTTTGAAATCACCTGAAGGACATTTTCCAATGGAACGCCTTCAACAATTAAATCCATAACATTATCATGAATAGTGATAACAACCTTACCATTTTCAATGCTTTCTTCATAACGCCCTTCTGGTAAAGGGTCATGAGACTCAGAAACAGATACTGAAGCAGATAGATTAGGCAAGATGAACTGAACAGGGGTTTTCATGTTGGAGTGGACCAATTCAACAGGTTCAGCATCTTTACAATCGGGTGTGTTTTCAATCGAATGCCACCAGTGATCAATGAATGCCTGATCTTTATAACAGGATGCTTCTGTATGCAAAAAATAAGACCCCGGCGGAATACCCGTAATCACAAAAGCACCTGTCGCATCAGATAAAGATTCTCCTGCCCACTCTGTTCCACATTGATCCGAGACCACCACGCAAACATTTTCAATGGGATCTCCTGAAACAGAGGTAACAGTACCAATAAACGCAACATCTTTGGAAAGAGAAAAATTGATTTCTGACGTGGTATGTTTTTTTTGCACAGTTATTTTTTGGGATTTTTTACATACCGGCGTGCCTTTTTTTTTTTTTTTGTACATTTTAATATAATTTT
>PEAL01000216.1 GCA_002753725.1 Deltaproteobacteria bacterium | reverse complement strand
AAAACAATCCTGAAAATAGAGGGGCAATGTGGATCAATTGCTTCACAGATACCTTCAGACAGGTGTTTTGAAAAAAAGTCAGTGTCTGTATTCGAATTTGACTGTCAGGTGCAATAAAAATAGTCAAATTTTCGGGTGGTGTGATAACGCATTGAAAATGTTGAGGCGCTAAAATATCCACAAATACGTCTTTACGACTATATTGTTCTCGATATAAAGGGTGTACTCGCTGATCTTTTCGGGCGCCGGCCAGCCCCTGTGAAAAGCCAGGAACTTCCATATAAATATAATTCCTATCCTGAACCGCATACGATTCAACGGTTACGCTGAATCGTTCAACCCCTGGATAGGATGTAACATCAGCCAGATAGGGCGCAAGAGGCTCTGCTGCCTGACTGATTTGAGCCATTAATTCCATATGATACCGACTTTTTTGCTCTGGCGGCATTTCTGCAATTTTTTTATGAAACTGAGCATCATCCATACCATAATACCGAACAGTTCGTGTAATGATCGCATCCCCGGATGCCAGTAATTGAACGGTGTAATATTCAGATGTATTGGTTTGATAATCAGATGTTTCAGGGGTAATGGTTTCAAATATACCATCCGGTAAAACCAGGCCACTCATTCCCTGATATTTTGTAACACCTATCGCAGCATACTGGTCCGTGTCATTCAGATAGATGGACCGGTCATCTATAGTGATTCGCACCAGGATATCCTGAAACCACTTGTTCGAGCAAATCGTTTGCAACGTTTTTTGAAGCACAGGAACAGGAGCTGCCTTTGATACCAGAACAAATTCAGGCGAAAGACCGATACTTCGAATCATGGCATACAAAACAATAGCGCGATCGACGGAATGACCATAGCCATTTTTAAGCGTTTGATCAGCGCCTGACAGGTGCCGCATGTCAATGTCATCTGGCCCAATCGGAATAATACGAATATTTTCAACCACATCATCCCGAATGGCTTTAATTTTTTCAAACGGTGTATTCAACGATGTTGTCAGATGTTTTACTTTTTCAATCGTTTTTTCGTCTTTCAGACTTGCAATAATAAGGCTGGCATAAAAACGTTCAGCAAAATTTTTCCAATTGCCTGAACTTGCTATGATAACCGGATTAAATGTATACCAGGGTGGTAAAAAATGCTCTGATTTAATGGGAGGAATTTTTTCTGCAAAAAAGGTGTGGTGCATGCGGTCATTTTTTTGCTCAGATTGTTTGTGAATGGTAACATGGACATCTTTTTCATACACTTCTCCCATACCATTGGAATAAACCTGTATATCAGGTTGAAAATTCTCAGGAAAAGACAATACAAGCTCTTTTTTCTCAATGGGTACACGGTATCTAAAATAGGGATTAATTGTCAGCACCGGATGTTCAGAAAATTGCTGAGACATTCCACTTTTCGCAGCAATAAAATTTGAAAAAAAGGGCTGATAGTTAATGTCTCGAACAAGCGTGTATGTAATGATACTATCAACATCAACGCCTGGAAAACTTACCACAAGTGTTTTTGTAGCCGTGTATCCAGGCGCATCACCGGCCCATCCGGCATCCATTGTATTGCGTTCATTCTCATTGACAGGGGTTACGGTGCCATTTCTGGTTGTCACGGATGCATCTTTGATGGAAAGGGTTTCCCAATCTGGCTGATAAGCAATTTTAAGATCGCTGAATCGTTTTTTGCCGGCATAGGTAAGAATTTTAAGCGATAGTTTACGGGTTTCTGTCCATTGATGTTGATTGTGAACATCGTATAGCACCTTTTCATCTAGAACAAGAGCATCAGGCTCGCTGGCTTCATACCATTCTTTTTGGGTTTGGCCGGAGGAATGATTGACAGAAAAAATGGGCATTTTTTTGCTATTTTGTTCAATTTTTTCGAGAGTTTCCAGTAATTGCTGATAGGCATCCGGCGCATATTCCGGTTTTTTCAGTTTAAACACATAATGACCGGTCAAATGCGTGTTGTTTACACTCATTGATCGCTGATAGGTCACATCGTCAGTATCAATGGGATAGAATGAGGGCGTTCGAATTAACTGTCCGACGCTATCGCTTAAATCCAGATCCAGTGTTTCATCAACGCCGCAGGCATAGTTCGTTTTCAGTGGGTACTTTCTTTTTTTCAATCCCATTTTCCCAATTAAATGGCGAACAATCCCTACCCGGGTTCCTGCCAGAAAAACAGGCAGCATAATAGTACCATTGTCCTGAATGCGAATATCCGATGCCTGAAAGCGGATGGTGATGGTAAGTGTCTGGTCCATTTGTGTCATATCTTCTGGAAGCATGATAAACGAATCTAATTTAGCACCTGGCGCAATATTTTTGACAAGATTTTCTAAAAATGCCTGCCGTTCTTGTGTGGGTATTTTTGAAAAGTATCCCCTATATGCATTGTCGTTGATTCCTTCAAAACGCAATATACACTCAGCAAAAAGCTGTCCATTTGAGTTCAGGCGACCGTTGGTCTTAATGTACATCATGTTTTGTTCTGCTGTTTCCACCGGGCTGGTGCGAAGCGAGTCACCATCTGGACGCGCAACCAGATAGCTTTGATCATTTAAATATGCAGGGAACATCTCGCGGGTGTTTTCATCGGTGGCATCCATCAAGATGTACTCTCCATCATTGCCTGAAACGCAACTGATGGCATGATTAAAAAAGGCCTGAGGGACTTCAGAATCTTTTTTCGGACCATTCATAATTAAAACAGGATAGGCTTCAAAACCGGCCAGGCGAAGCATTGCCACCAACAATGCTGCTTTATCTCTGCATACACCAGCGCGTCGTTCAAATGTCATTTTTACCGGATGCGGTTCATATCCAGGGGCTTCTGTTTCAACAGTCAGGCCCAGATATCGAATTTTTTGTGAAACCCAAAAAAAAATTTTTTTCATCTTTTCTTCGGCAGTTGGAAGATCTTTAATCAATTCTTGAACATGTTCGGACATTTCTGGACTTATTTCAGCAATCGGGCGTTTGCACAGTTCCCAGTACCATCGAGAAATGTCCTCCCAATCCCGAATTGTGCTGACCAACAAGCGTTGCATCTGGCTGTACATGGGGGGCATATCGGGTTCTGGAAAAGCCTGGGGGACATTTTGGACAATCCATCGATAGATGATATGTTTATCGGTCTGTGTTTTTTGATGATCTATCGTACCGGGAATTTCATTCTTGATAACAATCCGTTCAAGGGGACGTTCCAAAGGGGCACAAATTTCATATTCCATACGAATGATAGGATAAATACTCTCAAAACCAAGATAATCGCTCCAGGTATCAGGGGTTCGAACTTTGGAAAAAACATCCATGATTTCTGTGTACAAAATATCGCCAATGGTGAGTTGTGGAATACTCACGCGCAGTATTTTTTGATTGGGATTGTAAATATTACTATTCATTTGATCATGTTCGATGATCGTGCTGCTGTTTTTTTCAATATCTACAGGTATTCTGGTTCCATCTGCTTGAATGACTTCAACCCGTTTAAATGCTGTTGTGTTGTAAGGAATGGTAAAATATGAAGAGATGGTCTGGAATTGACGTTTGCCTTTTTCTGTCATAATCTTAACAGCATGAGCATCCCATTCTTCGTATGTTCCATCAGGATTGTATGATACCCAATGTTTTTGATCAATATAGACAACATCGGCATTTGGGTAATTTTGAGGTAAGATGGTTTTCCCCACAGATAGAATATCATCACTATTCAGAACACCTTCTGAATAATCATGAGGGCAAAGACTGTGAGCAGCAGAGGCAAATCCAAAAATCAGATTAAAAAGAATAAAGACAACAATCATTGATCGTGGAATAATCATCATATAAGACTCCTTGTGTAAAATTTCATAAAAGCCAACTGTTTCTAATGGAAAATATAGTCGCTGTTTAAGAAAAAATTTGGTAAAATCATTTTTAATGATTCTTGTTTAAAATGTTCCAATTGGATAGTTTAGTGAGGAATATCTTTTTTGTCAAATGTGTTGTGCGCTTTATTAAACAAAGTTTATAGCTATTTGACATAATATAAAAAATATTTTGATTATAATATATAAGCGCATAGGTCTATAAGTTTTGGTATTTTTCCTGTAAGATCGACCCTTATGCTAGCGCTCGAACAAATACCTCGGTGCCACTGGAGTTCTGAATCTTTAGATTCGGAAGTCAGATTGCTTTTTTTGACTTCCGAATCTAAAGATTCAGAACTCCAGCAGGAATACCAAAACTTATAGACCTATGCGTATATAAGGAACATGGTGCAGAATTTGATCAAAATGATCAGGAAAATATCTTTATGGATATTGTCAGCGATATATTTGAACTCTTGTGAGGTGTAAGTTCTCTACATGCGTTCATCCATGATCAAAATAATCATTCGAAACAACATGTTTTTCCCAATCAATGATTGGAAATAAACGTTCCGAAACCACTTTGTTTTGAATGGTCCATCCAGCTTTTTGAATGGCATCTGGATCATTAGAAATCAATGGATGCCAATCAGGTAAGGGGCTGTTTTCATAAATTCTTCGATACGCACAGGTTTTGGGTAACCAATTCAGATTTTCTGCTATATTTTCAGATGTTAAGGATCGGCATAGCGCTTGTTTTTGATCCCGCTTTTCATAACATCGGCACCAGATTTTTTCAATATCCAAATATTTGCAGGCAACATCGGTCAGGTAAAGGTTTCCATCCTGATCTTCAAGTTTATGGATACAACAAAGGCCACATCGATCACACAAACGTTCCCATTCTTCGTATGTGAAATGATTCAATGGTTTGCTTATCCAGAAAGGGGGTGATGTCTTCATAAAAATGAGTCATACCAGGATTCTATAAAAAAGTCGATATCATCCGGTGAATTCTGTCTTGTCAACCGAATATCTGCATGATATAGATGAAAAGATTTTGATCAATGACATGCCGAACAGGCAATATATTATGAAATATTAATTTTTTTAAGGAGGATTAATTCAATGGCATACAATGCAGTTGAAATGCAAGATTGGCAAATTTCAGAAGAGGCAGAAAAAAACATGCCCACCCCTGATGCGTGGCGAGATAAATTAGGTCTTGAAAAAGATGAAATGCTCCCCATGGGCCGACTGGCTAAACTTGATTTCATGAACATTATCGATCGTCTCAAAGACAAACCCGATGGGAAATATGTTGAAGTTACAGCCATCACCCCCACACCCCTGGGAGAAGGCAAAAGCACGACATCTGTTGGTCTGATGGAAGGTCTTGGCAAACGTGGTAAAAACGTTGGTGGCGCGCTTCGTCAACCATCCGGTGGCCCCACCATGAACGTTAAAGGCACGGCTGCTGGCGGTGGAAATGCACTGTTGATTCCCATGACTGAATTTTCATTGGGGTTGACTGGCGATATCAATGACATTATGAATGCTCATAACCTGGCTATGGTCGCTATGACCGCCAGAATGCAGCATGAACGTAACTACAATGATGAACAACTTCAACGTCTGACCGGCATGCGCCGTCTGGATATTGATCCCACACGCGTCGAACTGGGATGGATCATTGATTTCTGTGCTCAGGCACTTCGAAATATTATCATTGGTATGGGCGGTCGGTTTGATGGCTACACCATGCAGTCAAAATTCGGCATTGCTGTCAGCTCTGAATTGATGGCTATTTTGGCCATTGTCAATGACTTACCAGATCTGAGAAAACGTCTGGATGAAATCACTGTCGCATTTGACAAAAATGGTAAACCGGTCACCACTGGCGATCTTGAAGTTGGCGGCGCCATGACCGCTTTTATGAGAAACACCATCAATCCTACCCTGATGTGTACTGCTGAATATCAACCCTGTATGGTTCATGCCGGTCCTTTTGCCAATATCGCTGTGGGACAATCATCAATCATTGCTGACCGCATTGGTCTGAAAATGTTTGATTATCATGTCACCGAAAGTGGCTTTGCTGCTGATATCGGTTTTGAAAAATTCTGGAATGTAAAATGCCGCTACAGTGGCTTGAAACCACATGTTTCTGTTTTGACAACAACCATTCGTGCCTTAAAAATGCATGGTGGCGGACCCCGCGTTGTTCCTGGAATCAAAATGCCCGAAGAATACACAAGAGAAAATCTGGCATTGGTGGAAAAAGGTATTGAAAATATGGTTCACCATATTAATACCATCCGAAAAGCCGGTATCAATCCTGTTGTTTGTGTTAACTGTTTTCATACAGACACAGACGCAGAAGTTGAAATGGTTAAAAAAGCGGCTGAAGCTGCTGGTGCTCGATGTGCCAAATCAACCCATTGGGCTGATGGTGGTGATGGTGCGCTTGAGTTGGCTGATGCTGTTATTGATGCATGTAATGATGAAAATGATTTCAAATTCCTGTATCCCATTGAAACCAAACTGCGTGACCGTGTTGCATTGATTGCAAAAGAAGTTTATGGCGCTGATGGTGTTGCATGGTCTCCGGAAGCTGAAAGCAAAGCCAAAATGTTGGAATCTGATCCCAAATATAATGAATATACCACCATGATGGTTAAAACACATCTGAGCCTGACCCATGATCCCACATTAAAAAATGTACCTAAAAACTGGACGCTTCCCATCCGTGACGTATTGATTTATTCAGGTGCAAAATTCCTCTGCCCATGTGCAGGAACCATCAGCTTGATGCCTGGAACGGGCTCTAACCCCGCTTTTAGAAGAATCGATGTTGATACAAAAACCGGAAAAGTTTCTGGACTGTTCTAAATCTTTTTGGGTTGTTTGATGATAAAAAAAGCCTGAATCTTCTGGATTCGGGCTTTTTTTTGGGGGAAGATCTGTGGATATTAACAATTAATCTTTCAGCGTAATCCTGGTTCAAAAAATGAATGCACAATATTAAATGGGAAACTTATTTTTTGCGTATTCCTTAGCTTTTCAAAGGCCTTATTTATTATGGGAAAAATAATTTTAATCCGTCACGGACGGGCATCATTCGGTCAAGCTGATTATGACCAACTCTCTGACATTGGAAAATATCAGGCAGATGTTACCGGATGCTATTTTAAACAAGCCAAAATCCAACCAACAGCCCTTTATTCAGGAACATTGAAGCGCCAGCAGGAAACTGCAAAAATTATCCAGCAACGTGCTGGATTGACACCTGAAATTCAAGTAAATCCGTTGTATAATGAATATGATTATCAAAGCATTATTGAGTCTCTACTTCCAGGACTGATAGAAATGGATCCGGAAGTATCAGAATGTGCTGATAATGCATTGACAGATACGAAGGCTTTTCGTCATATTTTTTCCAAACTTCTCAAACAATGGATTTCAGGACAGTACGATACAGATAGAATTGAATCCTTTGCATCATACACCCGTCGAATGATCAAGGGCATTGATTATATCGCCCGAGAGCAGGGTCAAGATGATATTGCAGTGGTATTTACATCCGGAGGATTTATCGCCATGTCCATGCATTTGGTATTAGGCCTGCAAGCCACTGAATCCTTAAAATTGGCATGGCAGATTTATAATTGTTCTTTGACTTCTTTTTTCAGTCAACCGGATGGTTTTCATTTGTCCACATTTAATTCGGTGGGGCATTTGGAAATGGATGCATCACCGGGGATTCTCAGCTATATTTAATCAGATTTCAATTCAATCTAATCTTTGGCGTATCTATCATTCCAGTATAGACGAACATTTTGCGAACCATCTTCAATTTTAATCCAATACCCAAACCCTGGACCAACATATTTCATATTGCTTGCAATGGCATTTTCAGGATTGATGGAACGGGGTTCTGTGTCAAAGCCTTGAACAATCAACAGCGTATCGCTAATTGAACAGAAGGCATCTGCTAACAGGTTTGTTACAGAAGTCATCTCAGGATCGTCTGAAAAAAGAATATCAGGCACAGTTCCAGTATATCGGACCGTTTCACCTGTGTATCCCACCAGATTCCAACCCGGATTGAGTGGAATGTAATGCCCTGGATCAAGGGGTTCTCCGCCAATATCCAGATAAATGTATCCATTGGTATCAAAGGAGGCCGTCTCTTTTATTTTAATCCAGTAACCATATCCTGGTGCAAGATATGTCATGTTTGAGGCGATTGGATTAAGAGGATTGTAAGTCCGTGGCTGAGTATCAAACCCATGAACAATAGAGTAAGTATCGGAAATGGTTTCCAGCGCTTTTCCTATACTGGTGATTTGCTCATAGACCAGTGAATCAATACCTTCAATGGTTGGTTTTGCACCAACATAAAAACAACGATTGGTTGCATAGCTGATGAGATTCCATCCCACATGCAGCGGAATTTGCTGATAGGCAACACGAGTGGTGGTTGAAATTTTCGCAATATTACCGGCATCATCCCGAAATTGGACATAAATGGTTTTAATACCTTTTCCAGGCGTAACGATCCATTGTCGATTTGTATTGTATGATTCCCAAGTACCTGCCGTTCCATAGGCGATATTGCTGACATACATATCAATCGCTCCTGTGGCACCGAGTGTCAATGTCACAGCATCATTATAAATAACAGATGGTGCCGAAACCAGAGCATTCTTTGGCGCGACAGTATCAATTCTAAAAGGCCCTATGGTTGATGTCGGTCCAATATTTTCCGAGATGTCTTCTGCAGCAATATGAAAATAATATGCTGTGTCATCAACACTGGAATAGTCTGGACTGACAGCATCGTAATAATTTCCAAAAGAAACACCATTGGTATTCAGTTCAGTAAAGGTATGCGTTTGATTGTTATCAAATGAATAATAATATCCATTGACTTGTGTATATCCGTTGGGGATTTGCCATGTAACCCTTATTTGTGTCAGTGTTGAGGGATCATTGACAACATGGGTGGTTGATCGAAGCTGTTCAACAGCATCCATTCCAAGAACATTGTTTGATGAAACCAGCAGGCACATGCCTGAAAGAAAGAAAAAAATGATACGGTTTAATTGTTGTTTCATTTTATTATCTCACTTATTTTATTTTTTAATTCTTTAGATCATAAGGATTGATAAAAACACGAATACTGAACAGTGATTGTTGAAGGCTTTTCCGATGTTTCAGTTGTTTAGCACAAGCCTTTTTAAAGATCAAGGTTCAAAGAGTTCGACTCCGGTTATCGCAGCGTAGGGCTAAAGCCGGCTTTA
>PEAL01000215.1 GCA_002753725.1 Deltaproteobacteria bacterium | reverse complement strand
TGAGAGCATGCTTGATCAATTTGGTTGAGTTGATAATAGATAATCCCCATATTATGATGGCTTGCTTTTAAATCGGGATTGATAGATAAAGCGCGTTCATAATCATTAATGGCTTCTTCATGTCTATTTAAATAAAACAAAGCTGCGCCACGATTATTGTATGCAGCAGCGTTTTCCTCATTTAATTGAATGGCATTGTTGCAATCTTCAATGGTTAAATCATAGTTTTCTTTTTTGGCGTAAACTGCCGCTCGACTGGCGTATGCATCTGAGGAGTCAGGCTTCAGAGCTAACATCTGGCTATAATCTTCAAGGGCGCGGTCATATTGGCCCGTATCATTATATGCTTTCCCTCTTTGAAAATACCCTGAAGGGTCTTCAGGCCTTTCATCGATAAAGTGATTTAAGTCATCAATGGCCTGGTCGAATGCTCCTGTATCATTATAAACTTTTCCACGATAATAATAGGTTTCAATTTGATCGGGATTAAGTTTAAGGGATTCACTGAAATCATCCAAAGCGCGCTGATATTGTTTTAACTGATTATAGGATTGGGCTCTGTTGAAAAATGCATTTGAATCATTGGGATTCAGGTTAATGACCTGAGAATATTCTTCGATGGCCTTTTCATACTGATCTGAACTTTTAAAAGCATCACCGCGCTGGCTATAGGCTTCGGAAAGATTTGGGTTTAGCGCAATGGCTTTATTAAAATCATTCATTGCCAGGTATTGTTGTCCGGTGTATCCATAGGCCTGTCCTCTCTGATAATAGGCTGAAGCCAATTCAGGGTTTAATGTGAGCGCCTCATTATAATCATGGATGGCCTGTTCATAGTTATCACTTTTATTATAAGCGTTTCCTCGATTATAATAGGCTTCCGCTAAATTGGGATTTAAGTCAATGGCCTGATTAAAATCCTCGATAGCCAAATCATATTGATTCAGGGCACTATATGCAGCCCCTCTATTAATATATGCAGTTGGGTTGCTATTGGGGAACAGTTCAATGGCGCGATTGCTATCTTCAATTGCTTTTTCAAAATCACCTGCACGACCATAAGCAGCCCCTCTGACCATGTAGGCTTCTGCATGATTTGGATTCATTGAAATGGCCATAGATAAGTCATCTATGGCGCGATGGTATTGGTCTAATTCATTGAAGGATTTTCCTCTTTGATAAAAAGCATCGGAATCATTTGGATTGGATTGTAAATAGGCATTATAATCATCAATGGCCTGTTGATTATATCCTGCAAGTGCTAACGATTTACCTCGATTAAAGTACAATCCTTTATCTTGAGGCAATAAATGGATTGCTTTCGAATAATCATCGATGGCCGCATTATAGTGGCCTGATACAACAAACGCATCCCCTCGTTTTTTATAAGCATTGACATTATTGGGATTTATTTGAATGGCCTGACTATATTTTTG
The DNA here is from genome assembly GCA_002753725.1 of Deltaproteobacteria bacterium. Classification (GTDB taxonomy): domain Bacteria; phylum Desulfobacterota; class Desulfobacteria; order Desulfobacterales; family Magnetomoraceae; genus Magnetomorum. Next base: position 7,765 of record PEAL01000215.1, on the reverse strand, counting down.
AATTGCGGATTCATAGTGCCCAGACTGAAATAAGGCATCTCCTTTGTTGATGGCATCGGCATCTGTTTCGTATCCAGCTAACGTTTCCGCGTCCTTTTTGGGTAGACTGTTATGAGGGGAATGCGTCACCTGTCGTTTTTCAAATGCGTCTGAAGGATGAGAAAGTTCTAAATCCTTATGGGCAGGCTTGATTGATTGAACGTGTTGTGTTTGATCGATTGAATCATCCTTGAGGGGAGTGGAACGTGTTTCTTTACTGATCAATGACGTGCTTTTTTCATTAAAATAGGAATCCGTTAATTGATTATTAGAATACTCTTGATTAAAAAAACGAGTTGTTATCACCATAAGACTGATGAAGAGAATTCCTCCAGAAAGACATTTAATAGAAAATCGAATATGGGGCTGGTTCATAAATATAATTCCCTGATTAGAGGTTGATTCCTCGATTTTGTTTTGCAAAGCTCAGTCGAGTATACGATCATATTAATATTGAAGTACTCCGAAATAAAAGAACTCTTCCTTCTGCTACATATTGATTAAAGAAACCTGACCATTTTTAATCCATCGTCATTGGTCGCATAATAATTGCGTTGAATGGATTCTATTCTAAAGCCATACTTTGAATAAAAGTTCACGGCATATTTATTGGATACCGATACAGCGAGAAAAGCTTGCAGAGCCCCTTTCTTTTTTGCAATACCAATACTTTTTTCAAAGAGTTTCCCCCCAATTCCCCGTCGCCGGTAAGATTTATCGATCAAAATTTTATCAATGTGCATGACAGGCATGATAAGTCTAAACATCATGCTTCCAACACACGTATCACCGAGGCGAGCAACATATGGATAAAAATGCGGAGAGGACAAGCTTTTGATATAATAACGAAGGGGCCATTGCGATTCATTTGTCTGGTCAATCCGCCGAATAAACATCATATCATACAAACGCATTGGTTTTATGGATAAGGCCTGAAGCGGTTTGTGATTCATTTTTTGGTATCAGCGTTTATTTTAATCTTTCGTTAAACGAAAAAAACAGAACACTTTTTAGCTATAGATTTTCATCCACAGCATCAACAATTTGGTATAATTCATCAACATCTTTTGCTTTGATCAATTTTTGTTTAAACATTTCATTTCTCAAAATTCTCGAAATATGCGCCAACAGTTTTAAATGCATACCCGTTGAATTCTCAGGTGTAACCAGAAGAAAAAAGATATAAGTGGGCCGCCCATCAATGGAGCCAAAATCAATACCGTGGCGGCTGATACCTAAAGACAAAGCCAATGTATTTAGATGTTTCAATTTACCATGGGGGATACCAATACCATTGCCAATTCCCGTGCTGCCCAGACGTTCTCTTTCAATCAGAACTTTCATAAGATCCTCTTGTTTCACATTGACCAGCTCTGCTACAGGCAGGGATAATTCTCTTAAAACACCTTCTTTGTCCGTTGACTTCAGGTCAGAAATAATGGCTTTTTTATCTAAAACGTCAACAATTCTCATTGAACACCTCTTCTTTGGACTCTCAAGTTTGAAATAAAAACGTTGAAATATGTAAAAAAATATACATAAAAATGAAAACCTTGTGCATCCGGGAAGATACACAAGGTTATTTGTTTATGGAACGTTTTGGATTAATTATTTTCAATTAATAACCGGCTGAATCAATCCATAATTGCCATCATTTTTGCGATAAAGAACATTTACACGATTGCTTTTGGCATTTGTAAAAACAAGAAACGCATTATCAATAATACTCATTTGCTCAATGGCTTCTTCTTCACTCATAGGCTTGTATTCAATGTTCATAATCTCTACTTGCGGTTCATTGTCAAAGTCGGGGATTTCTGATTCCAGAACAGACATATCCATTTTTCCACGATTTTGAGCGCGACGATTTTTTTGTTTGCCTTTGCTCTTTTTAATTTGCTTTTCCAATTTGTCAAGCACAATATCAATGGCGGAGTACATGTCTTCTTGTTCTTCACGACCATTAATATTCAAACGATCGCCAATAATGGTTACTTCAACAATGTGTCGAAACTTTTCAATAGAAAAAACAACATTGGATTCAGCCGGATTGTCCAAATAGCGATCAAAACGATCCAGTTTTGACCCAATGTAGTTTTTTAAATCATCCGAAGGTTTCAAATTTTTAAATGTCACTGATGTTTGCATACACATTCTCCTATAATTGTTTGCGTTTACTTGATGGCAACACACCGAGCATCTCTCGATATTTAGCCACGGTTCGCCGTGCAATTTCAATATTGGTCTGTTTTAATATTTGCGCAATTTTATCATCACTAAAGGGTTTTCGTTTATCTTCATTTTGAATGATCTGACGGATACGATCCTTTACTGTAGCAGATGCGATAGCCTCTCCATAAACGCGTTTAATAGAGCTGTTAAAAAAATACTTTAGCTCAAAAATCCCCTGAGGGGTATGAACGTATTTGTTTGTTGTCACGCGACTAATGGTTGATTCGTGCATCTCAATATCTTCTGCCACATCCCTTAAAACCATTGGTTTTAAGTAAGCAATACCTTTTTCAAAAAATTCTCGCTGAAAACGAACAATGCTTTCCATTACCTTGTATATGGTTCGTTGACGTTGATGAATACTCTTAATCAACCAGGTGGCAGACCTTAACTTGTCCTGAATATAATTTTTTGCCTGTCCGGAGACCCTGCTCTCCTGTCGCAAAGCATCCCTGTAAAAAGGACTGACTTTCAACCGTGGCATACCATCATCATTCTGAACAATAACAAATTCATCTGCTTCTTTATATACAAAAATATCCGGGCTGATATACTGAGATTCTTCATTATTGAATTGATGACACGGCCTGGGTTCAAGGCTCTTGATAATATCCGCTGCAACGACCACATCTTTTAAATCTTTTTTCAATGCTCGGCAAATGGCATTGTAGTTTTTATTTTGAAGATGTGTCAAGTGATTAGATATAATATCCGTAACAATTGTATTTTCCAAACCCAACGTTGTTGCCTGGATATACAGACATTCTTCGAGATTTCGAGCACATACGCCAATAGGATCAAATGTTTGCATCAGCGTAAGCACTTCATTTACTTTTTCAACAGGTTGATCGCAAGATTCTGCAATTTCTTCAGTGGATATGGTCAAAAAACCATTATCATCGATATTACCTACAATGAGACTACCAATGGATTCTTCTTCTTTTGTAGGAAATGTCATCAACAGTTGCCATAAAAGGTGTTCATCAAGAGATTTTCGCTTCGCTACAAACGTTTCATATTGAGGGGTGTCTTTTTCTTCTGGTTCATAACTGATATTTCCTGACGAATTGTATTCTTCGATATAATTGTTCCAGTCAATTTCATGTTGCAAATTATCTTCAACAGTCACTTCCTTGACTTCTTGTGATGAAATATCGACATCTGGTTTTTCATCTTCAGGCTCCCCGGCGGAAACTTCAGCGACTTCATCAATGGTCGGATTTTCCTCCATTTCTTGAAAAATCATTTCCATTAATTCAAGACGGGAAAGCTGCAATAATTTAATCGCCATCTGCAATTGTGGTGTCATAATTAATTGTTGCGTCAGGCGGAGTTGCTGTTGGAGTTCCAATGCCATTTTTTCATTTCTTCTTTATCTTAAAAAGTTCAGATACAAAGGTCAGGACTTAACGTTCCTTACAGACGAAAAGATTCTCCCAGATAAATCCTTCGAGCAATTTCACTCGATGCGATATGTTCTGGAGACCCGGATTCAATAATTTTTCCTTGTGATAAAATATATGCATGATCACAAACACCTAATGTTTCACGGACGTTGTGATCGGAAATCAAGATGCCAATGTCTCTCTGGGTTAATTGTTTGATGATATTCTGAATATCAACAACAGCCAGAGGATCGACACCTGCAAAAGGTTCATCAAGCAAAATAAACAGAGGATTTGTTGCCAATGCACGCGAAATTTCCAATCGTCGTCGTTCGCCACCGGACAACATATATCCTTTGTTTTTTCGGATATGCGTAATCCCTAACTCTTCCAATAAATGATTCATCCGGTTTAACTGGTCGGCTCTCGAAAGGGGCATGGTTTCCAAAATAGCCAAAATATTTTCTTCAACAGTCAACTTTCGAAAGACAGAAGCCTCTTGCGGTAAATACCCCAGTCCCTTTCGCGAACGAATATACATGGGAGCATTGGTAATATCCTCCCCATTTACAAAAACCTGGCCCGATGTAGGCCGAATCAGACCAACGGTCATGTAAAATGTTGTGGTTTTACCTGCACCATTGGGCCCTAATAATCCTACCACTTTACCAGCTTCCAGAGACAGACTGACTGAATCAACCGTGCGTTTTCCATAATAGGCTTTCGTTAAATTTTGTACTGCTAATGTGGCCATGAACGATTCATTCTCTTTCTGTTCTCTGAATTTTTTTTAGATCCTGCTCTGAAAATTCGTAAACAGCTTCAACCTGTTCACCTGTTTTACTTTCTATTTCAATTTGATCGGTGTCCATATACAAAGTGATGGTTGATCCGGCAATTGTATTTTGTCCCTGATACAATCGGGCTTTATCACCTGATACGATCAGTTTGTTTTCAGGAGCAAAATAGATAGCAGATTCAGCCTCAACACGATGGTTCTTCCAGGTAATCTTGACATGTCCGCTGGCATTTATTTTCTGCACGGATTCCCGGGTCATCGATGACGGTTGTTTTGAGGGAATCATGTGAACATTCAGACGATCTGCCTCAAGTTTCATAGTATCTTGGCGAACCTGAACATTTCCCTTAAACGCAACATATTGCTTTTGAGGCTGTGCAATCATTTTGTCTGCTTGAATATGTATTGGGTGTGTACTGGCGTGAGTATACGATTCACCAAACACGGGCGATGATAAAAGTGTTTGACAAATGCATGCAAAAGAAACCACCCATGCCATCACCAGGGGCGGGCATGATAATCGATAAAAGATGATCTGTGATTGATTAATTCTCATTTGCTCCGTTTATAATGATTATTTGTCGCTGCCGGTCCATCGGGTCACGGTCAGTTCAATCGAATCCTGTACTGTGACCTGTCCTGAACTTAAATCATAATGCAAAGCATTTGCTGTCATCATCATTCCCGGCCCTGTTATTGCAATGTTATTATTACCGGTTATCTTATGGTGCGTATATGAATATATCAGCGCATCACACGATATTGTCCAGGGAGGTTGACTGATAACAATATGCCCATTAATTTCAATATTTTTATTGTCCTTGACACATCCCTTTTCACTGCTCACGCCAATGGGATCACCCGTGTTTGGAAAAAAGGTCACTGTCAATGGTGAAAAAAAACTGTCACTGGAAATTCGCTGCACATCATCAGATTGAAGCTCCCATTGTTTTTTTCCATTTTTAACCGCAACATGATGAACCGTTTGCAAACCAATATCAACATGAGACGTCATCTGTGATATCGGCATATTTTCCGGTTTTAACAAATATCGGTAATTGGTTAGCACAAATACAATTCCACCGGCAACCGTGAGGATAATTAAAATCAATACAATGCGAACATGAATTCGCCACATGGTCATCCTGAACGATGAATCGTATGATGAATCGTATTCATCTGCGTTAACATGGGTTCTAACTGATCCAGATAAACAGAGTTTGCACCATCACAACGGGCTTTTTGCGGATCTGGATAGACCTCCATAAAAACACCATCAACACCAGCCGCGACCGCCGCACGGGCCAGCAAAGGCACAAATTCACGCTGACCATCAGAACAGCTGCCAGAACCTCCAGGAAGCTGGACACTATGCGTGGCATCAAAAATAACCGGAAACCCCAAATTTCTCATTATTTGAAGGCCTCGCATATCGACAACCAAATTATTATAGCCAAAGCTGGTACCACGTTCGGTTAAAATAACATTCTGGTTGCCATACTCTGTTACCTTTTTGATGACCTGCGCCATATCCCAGGGAGCAAGAAATTGACCTTTTTTAATATTGATACATGCCTCTGTTTTTGCGGCCTGTGCCAGTAAATCGGTCTGTCTGCAAAGAAACGCTGGAATTTGTATAATGTCCAGTATTTCAGCCGCAGCCGTTACCTGCGAGATGTCATGAATATCTGACAATATGGGAATATTCAGACGCGATTTGACCTGTTCCAAAATTTTCAAGCCCTTATCCAGACCCGGCCCACGGAAAGATTGAATTGAGGTTCGGTTTGCTTTATCAAACGATGCTTTAAAGATAAAAGGCATTCCAATTTTGGTGGTCACTTCTTTTAAATAGTTTGCAATGTCCAGGGCCAATTCCAGGTCTTCAAGAACGCATGGCCCCCCAATAAAGACCAACGGTCTATTATGACCCATTGCCCAATGATCCCTGCCGACCACCTGAGACATAAATCCTCCTCATGTTTCCTGTTGGAATTTGTTTGTACAAATTATATTTATCAAAACGGCACCAATTTTGAAAGGGAAAAATTTTTTTTTAAGATTTTGATTTTATTAACTTTTATAAAAAAAGGCTTGAACTTGATATTTATAAAAATATCAAGCGTTTAAAAAGCTAACCACTGGGTCGCTCGTATAACTGCATAGATTTAATGATAAGTTTTCAACAAGAATATGACCGATTTTTAAGCATTATTTAACCCGCTTCATGAGAAATGTCAAGAAACGAAAAACAACCTTGATTACTCCTGATCAAACTGTTATGTTGCTCCGAATTATTTGGCTGGATTATTTTTGAAAATAAATAAATTCTAAAAATTGCAAGTGAATCATTTTTCAAAAATATCTTTTTTGCCATTCTGAAAAGCGCTCTTGCAATTTTTAAATAAACGACGTGAATTTCTAACGAAATTTCAAACAAAGATGGTTATGAGGAAAAGAGAGTTAAGGTTAAGAAAACTTAAAATCAGATGTATGGGGTTAGTGGGTGTTGTTTTTTTATGCCTGGGGGCATGGGCGTTGATCCTTCGATTTGAGGGAGAATCACCGTCAATACAAGTGTTGGATTGTCCAAAATTTTTTGGATTGAACACAAAAATTTCTATCCAGGCGAGCGATCAAAAAAGTGGCCTTCGAAAAATCTGGGTTGCTTTTTTTATTGATGGCAAAGAAAAAATTCTTTATGAAAACAACTTTTCGATCAATTTCTGGAAAGGTAAAAGCTTAGAGCAAAAGCACGCAATTGATATTTCTTTTGAGCCCAAAAAAGATTTTTTTCCTGATGGTGATGGCTTACTCAGGATTGCTGTATGGGATCATTCATGGAGGTCTTTTTTTAAAGGAAATAATGCCTATCTCGAAAAAACAATTACCATTGATACACAACCGCCAAAAATCGAAGTGATATCGCGTAAACATCATTTTAATCAGGGCGGTGCAGGGCTGGTTATTTATCGTGTCTCAGAAAAAGACACAGTGAATGGTGTTCAGGTGGGTGAGCATTTTTTTTCAGGGATGTCGGGACTGTTCAAAGACCCTCTGGTTTATACGACCTTTCTGGGAGTTGCTCACGATCAAGGTCCAGGAACAGAAATGTTCATTCGTGCCGAGGACCAGGCACATAATTTGGAACGAGCCCCTTTTACATACAATATTCGAAAAAAACGCTTTAAACAGGATATCATCCGAATCACCGACCGTTTTTTGCGTAAAAAATTGCCGGAACTGCGTCCTGAGTCAGATACTGAAAAAACCTTATTAGACCGTTTTTTAGCGGTGAACCGAGAAGAAC
>PEAL01000214.1 GCA_002753725.1 Deltaproteobacteria bacterium | reverse complement strand
GAAATGGAGCTGTGGGCTCCTTGTTTTCCGGTTGATTGTGGTGGTATGGGCCTTAGCCTGTTAGAACATGGTTTGGTTTCAGAAGCTCTGGGCAGATCGCCTTTGGGCCATTATGTTTTTTGGTGTCAGGCACCGGATGCTGGTAATGTTGAGATTCTGCACGCTTTTGGCAATGCGGAACAAAAAGAAAAATATTTAAAACCTTTGGTCAATGGCGATATTCGAAGTTGTTTTTCCATGACTGAGGTGGATATGCCCGGCTCCAACCCGATCATGCTTGAAACCACTGCTGTAAAAGAAGGGGATGATTATGTGATCAACGGTCATAAATGGTTTTCAAGCTCTGCTGATGGGTCTAATTTTGCCATTGTCATGGCTGTAACCGATCCCGCTGCAGCAACCTATCTTCAAGCCAGCATGATTATCGTTCCGGTGGATACGCCAGGGTTCAATCTGGTTCGAAACATTCCGGTGATGGGTCATGAAGGCAGTGATTATGCCAGTCATGGTGAAATTATGTATCAATCCTGCCGTGTGCCTCAAACCAATCTTTTAGGACCTGAAGGTCATGGCTTTGTGATAGCTCAGGAACGTCTTGGCCCTGGACGTATTCATCATTGCATGCGTTGGCTGGGAATTTGTAAACGCTCGTTTGATCTCATGTGTAGCCGGGCCAATCAACGGCTCATTTCCCCCGATGGAAAAACGCTGGCAAGCCGACAACTGGTCAAACAATGGGTTGCAGATTCTGCTGCAGAAATTCAGGCCGCACGTCTGATGACGTTACATGCTGCCTGGCGGATTGATCAGGAAGGTGCCAAAGCTGCAAGAGATGATATTTCCATGATTAAGTATACAGTCGCCAATACCATGCAGCGGGTGATCGATCGCGCTTTACAGGTTCATGGCGGATTGGGCGTTACAGATGATACCATCCTGGCCTATTTTTATCGACATGAACGCGCAGCACGCATCTATGATGGTGCCGATGAAGTCCATAAAATGTCCCTCGGTCGCCGGATGCTCAAAAGTTACGAAGGGAAGCGCGTGCAATGAATTATGCTGACTTTGTCAGGCGATTTGATGAATCAAAGGAATCCTTGTTTCATCAGATTTACCAGGACAATCGAGATATCATTAAAATCAAAAAAGAAGCAACAGCCATTAAAAACTTTGAAAAAATATTTGATGCTGTTTTCAGAATTACCTATGAAAAAGGGTTTCAAGCAATGACCATGAGAGACTTGAGCCGTGAAACCCAATTGAGTATGGGAGCGCTGTATGCATATTTTCAAAGTAAAGATGAATTATTGACAATTATTCAACGCCAGGGACGAACCATGATCAAGCGTGTTCTTGAATCGCATTGCACCCCGAAAGATTCACCATTAAAAAAACTGACAACAGTTGTTAAAGCCCATCTGTTTTTGAGTGAATTGGCAAAGCCCTGGTTTTATTTTAATTTTATGGAAGCTAAAAACTTGAGTGACACTGAACGAGAAGCCATTCTGGCCAGTGAAGCATACACGGAGACAATTCTTTTTGAAATTCTTGAGGATGGCGAACAAAAAGGTGTGTTTCAAGCCGGAAATCACATGTTGACAGCAAGTATTATCAAGGCCATGCAGCAGGAGTGGTATTTGAAACGATGGAAGTACACCAGGCGGAATGTTTCCGTTGATGACTATGCGGCCTGTGTTTTGGGATTTATTGAATCATATTGTGTAAAACAGGAGGGAAAATTATGAAAGACTGTCCTGTCGATGTCAGAAATGGTGAATCTTTGAATATAAAAGAATTAACCCAATATTTAAAAATGTTTATTTCAGATCTTGGAGATGATCTGAAGGTGAAACAATTTCCCGGCGGCTATTCAAACCTGACGTATTTATTGGTATCTGGCAGGCAAGAATTCGTTCTGAGACGCCCGCCTGTTGGTGCAAAAATTAAATCTGCTCACGACATGGGCAGGGAATATCGAATTTTGAACGCCTTAAGGCCTCATTTCCCCTATTGCCCTGAAGCACTGGTTCATTGTCAGGATCATGCCATTATTGGTGCGCCATTTTATGTCATGCGTCGTATTCCAGGAATTATTTTAAGAAAAGATTTACCGGATGGACTGATATTCAGTCCCCTGGAAGCAAAATCGCTGTGTGAAAATTTACTGGATATTCATGTCGCTCTTCACTCCATTGATGTTGAGGGCAGCGGCTTGAATTTTTTAGGTAAACCCAAAGGATATGTGGAACGTCAGGTCACCGGATGGAGTGAGCGATACCGAAATGCCAAAACCGATGATGCTCCGGATTATGAAGCTGTTATGACCTGGCTGAATGAAAAACAACCACCAGACACCCCGACCCCTACGATTGTACACAATGATTTTAAATTCGACAATGCGGTTCTGGATTTAAATAATCCCATGAAAATTATCGGGATACTGGATTGGGAAATGGCAACATATGGTGACCCTCTTATGGATCTGGGCAATTCCCTGGCGTATTGGATTGAAAAAAATGACCCGGAGCCCATTCAAGCATTACGAATGATGCCGACCCATATGGAGGGCGCCCTGACACGCAACGCATTAATTGACCGTTATGCCGAAAAAACGGGTCGCGATATGCGCGGTTTTGATTTTTATTATTGTTTTGGTTTGTTTCGACTGGCCGTGATTGCACAACAAATTTATCAACGATACCAAAAAGGCCTGACAAAAGATAAACGCTTTGCCAGCCTGATATTTGCTGTACATCTTCTTGAAGAAGCAGCCATGAACGTTATTAAACGATCGAGCATTTAATCCATCATCAAAAAAGGAGAAACCATGAAACTTGAAGATATCAAAAAAATATTAATTGTCGGTTCCGGAACCATGGGCCAGCAAATTGCCCTGTTGTTTGCCATCAATGGTTATGATGTCGTTATGAACGATATTTCCGATGATATTTTAAATAAGGCTTTTGAACGATTGAAAAAATTTGCAGGAAACCTTGAACGATCCAATCAGTATTCAAAAGACGTGCTTGATCTGGCCATTCAAAGGATTCGTCTGATTTCTGATCCAGAAACAGCCGCCAAAGATGTTGACTTGATCAGTGAATCTGTTCCCGAAGATCCTGAATTGAAAGGTAAAGTATTTCGTATGTTTCATGATTTTTGTCCGCCAGAGACACTCTTTACCACCAATACATCATCACTCATTCCTTCAATGTTTGCCGAATCAACCGGACGACCTGAACGCCTGTGTGCCTTGCATTTTCATGATATCACCATAACCAAAGTGGTGGATATTATGCCCCATCCAGGTACAGCCAGTGATATTGTCAACGTGTTGAAAGAATTGCTGGAAAAAATGGGACAAATTCCCATTATGATGGATAAAGAACATCATGGGTATTTGTTCAACAATATGTTGATGGCGTTTTTAGCATCAGCGTTGACCCTTGCACAAAAAGGCGTTGCGCCCATCGCTGAAATCGATAAAGCCTGGACCGGTATTATGCATACATTTTCTGGCCCCTTTGGAATTATGGATGTTATCGGTCTTGACACGGTGTGGAAAATTTGTGACTATTGGGCATCATCACGAAATGATAAACAGGCCATCGCCAATGCCAATTTTCTGAAAACCTATGTGGACGCTGGGAAAACAGGCGTTAAAACCGGCGAAGGATTTTATGGGTATAAATAATGACTTGAAAGGGGTAGGATTCGCGATTAAATACCGGCGCCTGCCCCTTTTTTTCTAATTTTTATCAAATAATCCCTGAAGGTCGTGGTGTAAATTAAAAAGGATAATCAAAAGGAATAAAACGATTATGAGGCCCCCCCTTATTTTAGTGTTTGTTTTTGTCTTTCAAATTATTTTCATGGAACCTCTTTTACATGCAAAAGAATTAATCATTAAACATCCAAAAACAGGAGAATTTTCTCCAATTCCTGTTAAATATGTTTATCCGCCTGTCACACCCAATGGATCGCTTTGGGAAGAATTCAATTCTGGAAAAATAAAAAAAGGCTTTTTTTCGCCGGCACAATCTGCAACAAAACCCTGGAAAATAGCTGTTCTTATTCCACATTTAAAAGATCCTTTCTGGCTGGGTGTCAATTATGGAATCATTGAACAGGCGAAACGGATGGGAGTGGAAGTTCATATTTTTGTTGCTGAAGGATATCATGATTTAATTGGCCAACTGGCACAAATGGATGAAGCCATTGCTGCAAAAGTGGATGCCATTATCCTTTCGCCCATCAGTATGACAGAAAATGATTCATCCGTCGCAAAAGCAAAAGCCGCTGGAATACCTGTATTTATGGCTGTTAACGATATGCGGAGCGATGATTTAACGGTTAAAATTAATGCGTTGGTTTATGATATGGGCCGAAAATCTATGGAATGGATTATTGCCGATGCAATAAAAAGTAAACGTAAAAGCATCAATGTGGCCATGCTTCCTGGACCCGATGGCGCCGGATGGGTCATGGCAGAGGTGGATGGTACTAAAAATGCAATAAAAAATGCTTCCATTAACGTTAATATGCTCGAAATTAAATATGGAGAAAGCGGCCCGGTTGAACAGGCAAGCTTGACTGAGGAATTGATCAAAAAATTCGGCAGTCAAATGGATTATCTTATTGTGTGCAATGTCGGTGCTTTTGCGGCTGTTCTTCCCATAAAAGAGGCAGGACTGCTTGGAAAGATTAAAATTGTTGGTAATGATCTGGTGCGTGACTCGGTACTTGCTATTCAAAGAGGTGAAATTTCAGCAGCTTCCGATACACGAGGCATAGATATTGTTAGAGTTGCTTTTAACACAGTGATTAATTACCTGGAAGGACGACTAAACGCTTCTGACATACCCCATGATATTATTTTAGACGTCCTTGTTGTTGATCAGTCTAATTTTGATCATTACCCTTTTTCAGGATCATTACCCCCTGAAAATTTTAAACCAACATTGCATTATAAACCGAATGAACCACGGTATTAACTTTTAGTTCCTTAGGAATCGCGATTAAATAACTTTCCCATTTGAAGTCCCTCGGATGGAGTCCCAAAGCTTTAGATTTGGGAGTTCCTTCGTTTTTCAATGCGTTGTTTTTCTGTGAGTCCCAAAGCTTTAGCTTTGGAACTCCACCCGAGGGAATGCTATTTAATTGTGATTCCTTAGAAACCGCTGGCAAACATGAAAGTTTTTTATGAGAAACATGCGTTTGAGGCAAGAAATTCTTATTGGAGCCATTGGAATCAGTGTTTTTATCATTATTGTTTCCATGACTGCCGTGATCCATGTCATTCAACAACAGAATGATACCCTGTCTTTTGATAAACTGAAACAATCCTTTCATATTATATTTGATGATATTTCTGCCAGACAAAAAAATATCCTGGCTGCAACCCGTCAACTATCCAAAGTCCCTAAAATGGGACTGACCATCCAGTATCTGGTCAATTACGGGAAATATGAAATTGGTAATGTCTCTCTTCGCAGCACCTATCAAAAAATGGCACTTCAAGCCAAAGAAATTGCTCAAGCTGCTGGTATATGGCAACTGGCAATTTATGATGGTGAAGGCGATTTAATGGCTTTTTCTACAAGGACCAAAGAGGGGTATCGGGTGGGATATGCAGAAGGATTTCCAACACCAGTCTTTCAAATCGGATCTGTTGCCATGAAAGAAATGATCTGGACACAACAAGCCAATGTTGCGAATATCAATCTCACCCTTGACAAGGCAACGCCTCAAATGGAACATATTCAGTTTGAACGTGTTGATCATTTTCTGTGTATGGTCGCTTATGTTCCCATACAGAGGATTCAATGGCGTGAAACAAACACAATAAAGATTTCAGGCACAGCAAGAGCCATCTTTCCCCTCGATCAATCCATTGTAACCCGCCTGTCAGCATTGACAGACACACAGATAAATATATTGACCCAAAATCAGTTCAGCACAGGAATGCTTCCTGAATATGATTCTTTTTTACATTCAACTAAAACGCATCGATCAAGGAATGATATTCAAGGAGATCCACGACTGACATTCAGTGAAATAACGCTTCATCAAAAGGATTATTATCAGGCGGCCTATCATTTACAAAACAATCATGAACCCGTTGGAACAATTCTTTCGTTATATTCCAAAAAAATTGCCAGAAAAAATACGTTTCAAATGATTCATACCTTAGGGATGATTGCGTTGATCTGCATTGGCATTATTATTCCCCTGGCATTTTTTTTCTCAAACACCATCAGCAAACCCATTCGTCAGATGGTGATGCTTTTGCGAGATGGTATTACCAACGGCGACTTTAAAAAAGATATTCATATTCGTCAAACCGGTGAAATTGGTGAGTTGGTGAGCGCCTTTCAAGTCATGAAAGCCACCATTCGCAAAGTTTCCAAAGAACTTATTTTTCTGACTGAAAATATTCAACAAGGAAAATTGGATTTTCGTGCCAATAATTCATTATTTTTTGGAGAATGGCGTGATCTCATCAATGGTGTAAATAATGTGGTCAGTGCATTTGTTGAACCCATTGATCTCACATCAAAAATGCTGGACTGCCTGGCAAGCGGTGAACTTCCAGAAAAAATACATCAGTATTACAAAGGTGATTTTAACAAAATCATTCATAATTTAAATGCACTCATTGATGTCACCCATGTTACCACTCAAATCGCCGAAGAAATTGTTGAAGGAAATTTGAGCATAACGATCAGGAAACGATCAGGAAAAGACAGGATGATTACGGCGCTGAATGAAATGATTCAAAAATTGAACGAAATTATCCATGAAACCAATACAATGATTCATGCTGTTGAAAAAGGTCATTTAGACATCCGTGGCAATGTTGAAAATTTTGATGGCGGATGGCGAGACATGATGACAGGTATCAATCAATTAATCGACGGATTGCGCACAGCAGTGTCGAAATCTGCAAAATTATCCCAGGAGATGGCCCTGGCCCGAAAAATTCAAACATCACTCCAACCCTCATTATCGGATGATATGCATCCGGAGCTGATTGTTTCAGCCACAATGCTTCCCGCTGACCAGGTAGGGGGAGATTTTTATGATGTGGCCTTTGATCAATCCGGAAATATTGGATTTGCCATTGGAGATGTCTCCGGTCATGGGGTTGCTGCCGGTATGATCATGATGATGGCGCAAACGATTTATTCCACAGTAACGACCAATCACACGCATGATGCACGAACCATTGTTATTACCATCAATCGAATTTTATATAGTAATGTCTGTCAACGATTGAATGAAAGTCACTTTATGACGTTTACAGTACTGAAATATCTTGGAGAGGGATCTTTTCAGCATGCTGGCGCTCATTTATCCATGATCATCTTTCGAAAAAAGACACAAAAATTTGATTTAATTAGAACAACTGGCGTTTATTTGAATTTAAAAAGTGATATTTCACATGCTACAAAAAACAATGAATTTTATATGGATTGTGGCGATATTCTATTTCTTTACACTGATGGTATTACAGAAGCTGAAAACCAGGAGGGTAACATTTTAGATATTGATGGTTTTATCAAGATAGCGCGTATTCACATTCACAGAAATCCTGAAGATATGAAAGAAAAAATCATGTGCGATGTACTCACATGGTGCAAGAATAATCGTACGGATGATATGACCATGCTTATTATCAAAAGAAGGGAAAAGCATAATGAGTAAATCAATTATAACCATTCTGGGTGATTATGTTGATCCAGAAAATATTGATTTTGAAGGCTCTTTGACATTCAGATTTAAATCTGCCTATTTAGAGAAAAGACGTCTTTGGAAAAGCAAGGATATTTCAGCCGAATTTCTTGGAGACTTCTGGGAAACGATCATTGATGATGACAATATTAAATCAACGCTTCACTTTGTTTGTGCGGAACTTCTTGAAAATGCTGTTGATCACGGTGAAAGTTCAGATTATCTGATCATGATCCATCTGTGTTTCAAGCAAGACGAACTACTGGTGTATGTAAAAAATAACATTTCCAGTGATACTGTTCAGGATTTCAAACAATTTATACAGATGCTTCTGAAGACCGATAATCTTCAGGATTTGTTTGTACAAAGAATGATCTCAGCTAAAAAAAATAACTTTCAAAAGTCACAAGTGGGGTTGATCACCATTCTTAAAGACCGGGGTGCAAAACTATCCTGGAAATTTGAACAAAACACAACGCATATTCATGTTGTCACTCTGGCAAAAATATCGTTGAATAAGAAAGGAATCATTCTATGATTATTCAAGGAGATACTTTCAGCGTTACATTTAAAGCTGATACCATCGTAATGTCTGGAAAACTGTCCTTGATGACAGAAGATTATGACCCCATAGAAAACCTTTTTCAATCAGTCGTTGAAGCCAAACCATCGTGCCTGACCCTGGATATTCGAAATTTGGAATACTTGAACAGTTCAGGGATAAAAACCATCTGTGTTGCTTTAATCCTTGAAGCGGCAGAACGGGAAAACATTCAACTGAAAATTTTGTGTTCAAAAAAATATACATGGCAAAACGAGACCATTCCAACATTAAAAGACCTGATGGAGCCAATGGAAATTTTTTTTGAATAATATGTTCATAAACAATATTAGAACAGGCAGTTTTCACCCTCTAAGATATGTTATGTTTGCCAGAAATGTGATAAGGGACAAGTTTATTCCCAAGGGAATGTTATTTATTTGTGATATAAACACAATAATTCTCAATTTTTAGATATTCGAAAACAGGTTGAAAAGAAAGGACACCAACACAATGCAACACCCATTACCTGAAAGTATCGGAAATCCAGAATTATTTACCGGTCGTCAAGAAGAAATGGAGCATCTGAACGAATGGCTGGAAGGCATTCCCAAACGATTATCCATGTCAACGGTCATTCTTGCCAGACGAAAAAGTGGTAAAACCGCTATTTTAGAACGAATCTTTAATCACGTCTGGTCAAATAATTCCATGGGGATTATTCCTTTTTATCTATGCATGAATGATATCGATGTATGGGTACAGCACTTTGCCATGCACTATTATCAACGATTTGCATCCCATTATATTTCTTTTTTTGAAAGAAATACTGACATGGTCAGCAAACTGTTATCTTTTGATAAAATAAGGGAATATGGTGTGGCTAACTCAATTGAGCTTTTCGTTGAAGATATTGATTCGCTTATGGAATATGAATCCAAAGATAAATCTGGCCCAATGTGGGAA
>PEAL01000213.1 GCA_002753725.1 Deltaproteobacteria bacterium | reverse complement strand
AAGCAATCGCGTATATTTTCCGGTGCCACAAGCCAAATCCAGAGCATACTTGGGTGAGACGGCTACCGGAACTTCTTGTAACCATGCGATTTCTTCTTCATACGTAATGGATGATCCCAGGCTTGTAAAAGTAGGTCTGACATATTTTTCGTAGACAGACACAACAGAGCGATGCTCCATGAATTTTTGTGCAAGACCCGGTGAGAACGAAAAATCCGGTACAAAATCAATAATGCCATCAACAATGGGGTACTCCCGTCGGCAGACATTACACACCAATAAATCTCTGAAAGGACTTTCCCAGTTAAGTTCACCAGGGGGTCCTTCCAAACAATTGGGACAGGTCAACAGCAATCGTGCCCTGTCTAATATATCGTCTTTCATTGATATCTCCTTCCTCTGTCCTTGCAAAAATTTTTTTTGAAGATTTTTATGTGATATCACTCTTTCTGAATTGATCAATAAATTTTTGAATCTCATCATTGCGGAATTCGTAAGCCAATTGAAGAATATGATCTGAAAAAGGGATATATATAGGATCATCAGAAATTAATTTTTTGAGTTGTTTTTTAATTTCAGAAATTCTTCCAGATATGACCAGTTGATAATACTGTTCCAACAGATTTTCTGGTGGGGGCACCATTGCCTGATTTAATTCTTGACCATCATTTAAGGTTTGATCTTTGGCATATTGCCATTTCAAAGACAGATGTTTGCTGATTTTTTCAAGCAGTTCATCGGTCATTACGGGTTTGGGGATAAAATCATCGCATCCGGCATTGATACTCTCCTGCCGTGTTTGATTAAAAACGCCAGCAGAAATAGCAATGATAGTGGTGTCTTCAATTTCCGGCATATTCCTGAGAGCAAGGGTTGCTTCAAAGCCATCCATTTCAGGCATCATCAAATCCATAAGAATAATATCCGGGCGGCTTGCTAACGCCTTTTCTATACAATCACGACCATCAGAGGCTTCAATGACCTCAAAACCAATATCGGATAAGAGTTGCATTAAAACATCTCTGTTGGTTTGTCTATCATCGCACACAAGTATTTTGATATTCCGGCCATCATAACCAATTACTTTTTGATTCCTGGGCTTGAGAGTTTCAGCAGAAATATGGGTTTCTTTAAAGGGCAGGTCAAATTCAAAACAACTGCCTTTGCCAGGCTCACTGGTTGCGATGAGTTGACTATTCATCATGTGAACCAGTTTTCTACTGATAGCGAGCCCAAGCCCGGTTCCTTCTGTCTGGACAATGGCGGTTGCTACTTGATGAAAGGGTAAGAATATTTCATCGATTTTATCTTTCGGTATTCCAATGCCAGTATCTTCAACTTTAAAGTGAAGTATATTTTTTCGGGTACATTCAATGGTAAAACGAACTTCACCTTTCTGAGTAAATTTAACCGCATTTCCCAATAAATTGAGCAACACCTGGCGCAAACGGGTTTCATCTCCATAAATGCCTTCAGGCAGTTTATCGCTTATGTGTACCACAAAACCGATTCGATGTTGTGATGCCCTGACACGTATAATTTCTGAAATGGTTTGAATAAAACTTGGCAGGTAGATTTCAGTTTCTCTCAAGTCCATTTTCTGGGCTTCAATTTTGGACAGATCAAGAATATCGTTGATCATCATGAGTAAATGTTCGCCACTTATATGAATGGTATCCACAGCGTTGCCAATTTCACTCATTAAAGATTCATTTCGTCGAAGAATTTGTGTAAATCCTAAAATACCATGAAGGGGCGTTCTCAATTCATGACTCATATTGGCAAGAAATTCGCTTTTGGCAAGATTGGACGATTCTGCATCAACGCGGGCGGCTTCCAGTTCTTTTTCACTCTTTTTTCGGTCTGTAATATCAGTGGCCACACACAAAACCTTGTCAGCAATGCCATCTTTACCAATCAGTGGCTTTTTTATGATTTGAATGTAATGCTTTTCACCCAGGGAATTGGTAAAGGGTTGTTCAGGAATAAATTTGGGTTGAAGTGTGGTCATAACCGCTTCATTGTCAATAAAATACTGGTTGACTTCATCCTGATCAGGGTTAAATTCGCTGACTTTTTTTCCGATCAAATTTTCTACAGATGTTCCACATAAATGAGCCATCGCTTCATTGGCTAAAATGAAGCGATCTTCACGGTCCTTGACAAAAATAAAATTGGGGTCAGTATCGATGACATTGCGAAGAAATTCCTGTTGACGTCGGATTTCTTCCTCAGCTTCTTTCCTTTTGGTAATATCTTCTGAAATGCAAAGCAATTGGAGTGGCGTTTGATTGTCATCATAAATGGGTGTTTTAATCGTATGGACAATTCTTTGATCATGATCAAAGGTATTAATTTTTTCTTCTAAAATATCAATGCGTGATTTTTTTTCAAAGGCCAGTTGGTCATTTTTTCGAAACCGATCAGACTGTTCTTTTGGGAAAAAATCATAATCGTTTTTTCCAAGAACCTGGTCAGCTGTCAATCCGTACAATCGTTCACATTGTTTATTCCATAGGGTAAAGGTGCCCATTTGAGCATCTTTGGTAAAAACAGCAACTGGCAAGTTGTCAATCAGGGTTTCCAGGAAATGATGGTTTTGCTCCAGTGCCCGTTCTGTGCGTTTGCGCTCTTCAAGTTCCAGATTGAGTTTTTCATTGGCCAGGGTGACTTCTTCGGTTCGGTCAATGACGCGTTGTTCAAGATGGTCAAGGGTAACGTTTAATTTTTTTTCAGCGAGTTTTCGTTTAAAGCTGTTAAACAATAGAAAAATAACAATAAAGGATAAAATGCCTACACTCAAGATACTGAAAACAATCACTCTGTTAATTTTAAGGGATTGATTTTCAATAATGCTGCTTTCCGGTAAATCGATGACACGAAGATGAAATCGTTCCAGCTGGTTCATATCGAACATATAGCGATTAGGGCTATTATTGACCACTGGAATGGAATCCGCAGGTTGACCATTTAATATGCGAATGGCAAGCTTGGCCGCTGTTTCTCCCTGATAAAAGCCATTGGTCAACATTCCGCCCACAATGCCATGACCCAAATGAAAGTCCCATGCACCATAAATTGGAACTTTAGAATGAGAGGCTATCATTGAAATGCTCTGGTCGTATTCAAAAAATTGACCACTGGCATCACGAAAAAAGGTTGTATAGTAAATGACCGAACGAGGGGGTAAAAGAGAAATCTTTTTCAGCAGTTCATCCATTAACATATCTTCGACGATTTTTATTTTAAGCGTTTTAGGTAGGTATGGTCTCAACGCCTCAAATTTTTCTTGAATTTTTATGCCAGTGGGCGTTTTGTCACAGATAAAAACAACAAGATTGGCCTGGGGATGAAGTTTAAGAATAAGATCAAATGTTGCTTTAATATCAGCCGTTTCATTAACGCCGGTGATGTTTTTGATACCATCCAGGTCTGATGGATTTAAATAATTGACACCACAAAAAACGATTGGAACAGTTGGAAATAAAATTTTTCGAAATTTACGAATAAACTCAAAGGCATTATCATCAGATGTTAGAATCAGGTCAAACGTGAAATCTTTATATTTATCCTTGAGATACCGCACAAAGCGAAAAAAACACTGTTCATCAAAAATGCGCTTGGTATCCATAAATTCTATAAACAGGCTGATATCTTTACGCTCGTCAAGAACAGATCGAATACCTTCCTGGATATCATCCGACCATTTGTAGCCTGAATGATAAGAATTAAGATAAAGAACTTTTTGTTCTGTTTCTGCATTGACTGAGTTTAGTGGAATAAAACAACACAGTGGAATGCAATAAATAATCATGAAAATAAAAAAACGAGAGATCAATGGTCTATTTCCTATTTTTTTTGGGGCTGATATGTACACAGAGGTTCTTCGGCCAGGTAGTCGCCGGTGGCCTCATAGGCACGGGCTCTGCACCCCCCGCAAAAGCTACGATATTCACATCTGCCACACTTTCCTTTTAATTGATCATAATCACGCAACGCTTGAAAAACTGTTGAGTTGAGCCAGACATCCTGAAACCCTTGTTGGGTGATATCACCACAGTTTAAATCTAAAAAACCGCAGGGTTGAACAATACCACGATGAGAAATAAAACAAAAATGCGTCCCTCCCAGACATCCCCGTGTGACGGCATCCAAACCATGAGATTGAAAACTGACAGTTTTCCCTTCTTTTTTCGCATTTTGTCTGAGAATTCGGTAATAATGAGGGGCGCAGGTTGCTTTCAGTTCAATGGTGGTTTTTTCTCGTTGTTCATAGAACCAATTGAGGGTCTGCTCGTATTCTTCAGCGGAAATACTTTGATCTGCAATATATTTTCCACGACCGGTAGGAACCAGCAAAAAAATGTGATGCGCTACTGCACCGGATCGAACAGCCAATTCCTGAATGTCAGGAATCGCAGCCAGATTCTGTTGTGTAACGGTTGTGTTAATTTGAAATGGCAGGTCAACATCACGGGCATGACGAATTCCCTGTAACGCGCCATCAAAAGCACCCTCAACACCTCGAAACGTGTCATGACTTGCAGCATCAAAACCATCCAGGCTGATACTGATTCGCTGAATACCGGCCTCTTTAAGTTTAACTGCGTTTTCATGAGTGATTAACGTACCATTGGGAGCCATGACCATCCGCAAACCTTTATTGGTACCATAAGCGGCAATCTCAAAAATATCATTACGCAATAATGGTTCTCCACCAGTCAAAATGATAATGGGTTTTCCAAGTTCAGCCACTTGATCCAGCAACCGAAAACAGGATTCTGTGTCCAGTTCGCCCGTATACGGCCCACGCGTTGCCGAAGCACGGCAATGCTGACAGGACAAATTACAATTTCGTGTGATTTCCCAGGCAATGAGTCGGGGACTGTTGATATTGAGTGGACGTTTCATTTTTTTTCCTCAATGTATTAAACAAAAAAATATAAATAAATAAAATATTCTCTATTTATGCCTGTTGAATGAAAAATGTAAAGTTAAATTTTACCGAAATCATCAGAAATAGAGTTATGTTCTCCTGTTCTTGTCGGGGGCGCATTTTCCAAAAAATCGGTTTTTTAATAGGCTATATCCGAACCTCTCAAGAAGTAAATATTAAACAAATACTTGAAATATATATTGTAGGGCGCAGCATAGATGGGCGGGCGCTATGGTAATAAAGATATGACTTTGAACAAATCCAACTGAATTTTGTGACCATAGAAAAAGTATGCACGGTTATAGGGATCGGGACTGGAGACAGTCCCCTGCTACCTGATCAAATTGTTCCGCTGCCTGTCGTTTTTGAAGAACATAGGATGTCAAACCTGCGGCATTATGTAAATCTAATTTTTTCATCATATTTGAGCGATGTGTTTCAACGGTTTTAATACTGATACAAAGCCTGGATGCTATTTGTTTATTTGTTAAACCGTCAGCGATAAGATTGAGAATTTCCTGTTCTCTTTTTGTCAGAACATCCCTTTTTAAATCCTTTTCAGGACTTTTTTCAGAATTTAAAAAGCAGTTAAGCATATTGGCCGAAATTTCAGAACAAATATGCTTTTTTCCATTCAAAACATTTTTAATGGCAAGTTTCATCTCTGAATAATTGGCATCTTTTGAAAGAAAACCATCCGCACCTGCCTTGAATGAAGCCCGAACATATTCATTCTCTTTATGACCGGACAGAACCAGAAATTTTGTATGGCTTCCACTGTTTTTGATTTTCTGAATAACCTTGATACCATTAAGCTTTGGAATCATAATATCAATAAATACAATATCGGGTTTCAATCGGTCAATTTGAGATATGGCATCAAGACCGTTTTGGGCTTCTCCAATGACAGAAATATCATTAAATGACACTAACAAGGATTTTATACCTTCTCTGACAATTTCATGATCATCGACAAGTATGGCTGTTTTTTGTTGCTTCTGCATGAGACGTACCTTTTCATTTGAAAAAATTAGATGTTAAATCAATATCATATGCTACAGAGTGTCTATCCATTTGACGTTCTTAAAGCATTAAATCGTTTTACGTTGCAGTAATTGCCAGTCGTCATCAACCATGCCTTGAATGCATTGAATATCCTTTTCAGCAAGATGTTTAAAGCGTCCCTGAACCTTTAAATAGTCAGAAACAGGACGATCACCATGAGTATTAATGGTATATCGTATGCCGTCTTCAACTTCATATAAAGGGAAAAAATTTGTCTGAACAGCAAGGCGTGCAATGGATACAGTTTGATCGGATGGCACCCGCCATCCAGTAGGACAGGATGCATAAGCATGAATAAAACGGGTTCCCTGGATATTTTTGGCTTTTTTGAATTTTCGTATCATATCATCAGGATAGGCAATATTGGCTGTGGCTGCATACGGAATTCGATGCGCAGCAAGGGCCTCAATGATATTTTTTTTCCGACGGTTTTTCCAGGCATCCCCGGGCGTTGTGGTTGTTCTTGCCCCATAAGGTGTGGCCGAGCTTCGCTGAACACCAGTATTCATATAGGCTTCATTGTCATAGCATACATATAAAAAGTTCTCATTACGTTCGCAGGCTCCACTTAATGATTGAAAGCCAATATCAAATGTACCACCATCGCCAGCCCAGGCCACCACCGTTGTTTCTGTATCTCCTTTTATATCCAGAGCCGCACGGACACCACTGGCCGCAGCACCACTGGTCTCAAATGCCGTGTGCAATACAGGCACCTTAAGAGATGTTTGTGGATGCACGCCTGCAACCACCGCCCAACAACAGGCTGGAATCACTAAAATTGTTTTCGGACCCAATGCCTGAAGGGCAAATTTCATGGCAATCACTGCACCGCACCCCGGGCATGCCACATGACCTGGCATAATATAATCTGTGGATGGATAGTGCGAAACGTTCGAACATTCGGCAGTGTTTGTATTCATGCACTTTTTTTCAGAAGCATTATCTGTTGATTTCATAGAATTACTTTCTTTATTGCAGATATTTTTTTCAGGCGTTGTTCAAAGCAATCCAGATGCTTTCATCTTCTGGATAATCGGCAGTTTGGGTGCGGTCAAACATTTCCATAAAATGATCCACAGTAATATCCCGACCGCCCATGCCTGAAATATAACTATAAATTGCGGGCCTTCTCTTGTTAAGATAAAGGGCAGACCGAAGTTCCTGAGCAAATATCCCACCAATGCCAAATGAACAATTGCGATCCAAGACCATCACTTTTTGGGCAGTTTCAAGATATTTTCGTACATACAGGCAAGGAAAAGGCCGGAACATTTTTAATTTTAGCACACCTACTTTTTTACCTGCTGCGCGAAGATCATCCACTGCCTGTCGGCAGGTGCTGGCTGCTGTTCCAGCCATCACAAAAATCAGGTCAGCATCGTCACATTTATAAGCCGATACCGGGCCGTATTGACGATCAAAAATTTTTGCAAAAGTTTCTTCAACTTGATGAAAATGTTCAGGAACCGATTGCATCGCCTGTTGAATACTGTGCCGCATTTCCATATAAAAGGCCGGGGGGGCCATTTGGCCAATGGCATTGGGATGATTCAAATCCAGTTGAATATGGGGCGATAATGCCGGTAAAAAAGAATCAACAGTATCTTGATCCGGGACATCAACAGGTTCATAAGTATGTGATAAAAAGAAAGCATCCAGCACAACCATAACAGGAAGGTTTACAGCTTCGGCCAAACGATAGGCTTGAAGTGTCGTATCCAATACTTCCTGGCCATCTTCACAGTACAATTGAATCCAACCCGTATCCCGCTGGGATAAACTATCCGATTGATCCATCCAGATATTCCAGCCCGGCCCCAAAGCACGATTGACTTCTGCCATTACAATGGGTAAACGTGCGCCTGCTGCCCAATGCAATAATTCATGCATTAATGCCAGGCCATGGGATGATGATGCTGTAAACGTTCGAACACCTGCACTGGCTGCACCAATACAGGCAGCCATTGCGGAGTGTTCGCTCTCCACACAAATAAATTTGGCATCCATGATCCCTTCAGCACAATATTCAGACAAGGCTTCAACAATATGTGTCTGTGGTGTAATGGGATAAGCAGAAATGACCTGAGTCCGTGCCAGGCGGACTGCCTCTGAAACGGCATGACTGCCTTCAAGAACATGTTTCATGGTTCAACCTCCAAAGCCATAGCATTGCGTGGACATTCCACAATACAAATACCGCATCCTTTGCAATAGTCCATCAAGATATGACGATTATTGTTGTCAGCGTGGATTGCCATCTCTGGACAAAATATACGACAGGTATCACAATCGTTGCAAATGCCGCAATTAAAACATCGTACAGCCTCTCGCATGACCTGATCTGTTTGAAACGTATCAATGACTTCATTAAAGGATTGAGTACATTGGTCAATGGGAAGATGGTTGGGCTGAACACCAGGAATGCTTGAAAAATATGCGGTATTGATTCGGTCATACGAGACCATTTCGGTACTGCGACTAAATCGTTTACCGTGTAAGTACATATCAAAAGAAAGGGATACGCCTGAACCAACCTGCGATTGATGAAGTCTATCTTCAATGCCAGACTGACCGTGATTGCGCATACTATCAAAGGCCAATACAGCTTGTTTTCCAGATGCCAATGCATGTGTGACTGTTTTTTCAAAAATTGACAGATCGCCACACCAAAAAAAGGGGATATCGTTGATTTGCATGCAGCAATGGCTAAGCACCAAATCCCATTGGGCGGATTGGCGGTGCCACATAAGTTCTTTCTCAGCGCCTATTGCGGTGACAATATGATTGACCACTATTGTTTCTTGTTGTTCTCCATCTGGAACATACGTCTGCCGGCTATTTGGCTTATGTTCACCGGGTTTCATCACTTGAAGCATCAATCGATGCCTGTTTGATTCAGATTCAATCATAATAGGTGAAAGACATTCTTTTAAACAAACCCCTTCAGCAATAGCGGCATCTATTTCATGGGGGTGAGCGGGCATTTCTTTTCGTGTTCTCCGATAAACAATGATGGGCCGTGCGCCCAGGCGAACAAGAGACCGTGCAACATCAACGGCTGTATTACCGCCACCAATAATGGCAATATCACCATCAAGCGTTGGTTGTGTTTGCGTGCTAATTTGTTTTAAAAGAGTTAAACCGTCGATGGTGCTACTGTCATCAGAAATTTTCAATTGAATCGAACGTGCATCACCACAACACAGAAAAACAGCATCATACTGATGTTTTAATGCGTCTATTTTTTCAGGGGTCATGGATTGATTGAAAACCATATGGATATCATGGTTTTCCAATCGTCCCAGTTCACGCTTTAAGCACG
>PEAL01000212.1 GCA_002753725.1 Deltaproteobacteria bacterium | reverse complement strand
TGCTCACCGGCGGTGAACTCCCGGGGAATAATGGTTATTTTATTGACAACATCTGTGTCAGGCAAGAAACGAGCAACCAGAGCATGACCGCCCTCATGATAGGCTGTGGTCTTTTTGTCTTCTTCAGTAATCACTTTGGATTTTCGCTCTAGCCCCATAAATACTTTATCTTTCGCATCTTCAAAATCATCCATATCCAAATTATTTTTATTCCGTTTGGCAGCCATCAATGCTGCTTCATTCACCAAATTTTCCAGGTCAGCACCTGAAAAACCAGGTGTTCCTTTGGCCAGAACATTGGGATTTACATCTTGGGACAGGGGGGTTCGTTTCATATGTACTTTGAGAATTTTTTCGCGTCCGCGAATATCCGGAAGGGAAACAACCACCTGTCGGTCAAACCGACCGGGTCTAAGCAAAGCAGGATCCAGCACATCTGGTCGATTGGTGGCAGAAATTAAGATAACACCTTCATTGGATTCAAAACCATCCATTTCAACCAGTAATTGATTCAGTGTCTGTTCCCGTTCATCATGACCGCCGCCAAGACCGCCGCCACGATGACGACCGACAGCATCAATTTCATCGATAAAAATAATACAGGGTGCATTGCGTTTTCCTTGAATAAATAAATCTCGAACACGAGAGATGCACCAGCCGACAAACATTTCCACAAAGTCAGAACCACTGATGCTAAAAAATGGAACGCCGGCTTCACCAGCAATGGCACGAGACAGCAGTGTTTTCCCTGTACCAGGAGGGCCGGTTAATAAAACGCCTTTTGGGATACGGCCTCCCAGACGGGTATATTTTTTGGGATCTTTCAAGAAATCTACGATTTCCTGAAGTTCTTCCTTGGCTTCTTCAATACCGGCAACATCAGCAAATGTTACCTTGTCTTGCTGATTGGATAGAAGCCTGGCCCTGCTTTTGCCAAACGACAGGGCCTTTCCACCACCCATTTGCATCTGTCGCATGAAAAACACCCAGACACCAATTAAAACAAGCATGGGAAGCCAGGATACAAGAACGGATATATACCAGGGGTTGTCGCTGGGGGGTTGAACATCGATAATCACTTTGTTTTTTTTCAAAAAAGTCATCATGTCCGGATCTTGAGGCATAAATATTTTAAAAGTATAACCTTCGATATGTGTAACGATCAAATACTTATCCTGGATAAGAACGTGTTCAATTTGTTTGTCTTCGACCATCTGCAAAAATTTCGAGTATGTAATGCTCTGTTGCGGGATGGGTTGTTGATGAAACAGGTTGTAAAGCATGATCATCATTAAGGTGATCACCAACCAAAGCGCCAGATTTTTATAAAACGGGTTCAACTGAATACCTCCAAAAAAAGTGTGAGTAATGTTTTGAATTACTCATCGGTTAAATGTGTATATTTGCACTCAAGTAATTTTTGAGTGGTTACAGTTATCATTGCTGGTTGGGCAATACGATATCCGATGACCCAAACAATTTTGTTTTGACTGACAAGAACAGCAGCCTGAGAACGTTTGGATCGGGGGACTTTCTGATTGATAAAAAATTTTTTTAATTTTTGATGCCCATTCATGCCTGAAGGCTGAAATCGGTCACCTGTTTCAATGTTGCGCACCATCATTGGGAAACGGACCTTATCGGCATCCAGATAAACATGAGATCGGGATACACTGAAATCAGAATGCGTAAAATTGATTTTTGTATTTACAAGATTTTCTGATTGTAAGTCAAGTTGGAGAACCATATTACATTCTGGAATATTTATTTTCCCAGGTTTTTCAATGCAATAACAAAATTTTGGTGCCACATATGGGTTAAATACTCCAGAATGCTGAAAAATACGAATTTTTTCATCAAAAAAATGAACACAAATATTATCAGGAAGATGCATATGCCTGGATTTTTCAGGTGTACGAACCCATTCAGAAAGTACGAGAATATGATCATGGGTAATCCGCCTCAGGTCACCTTTGATCCGTTGAATCGCACGTCGAAAGAGGTTTCGAATAACAGCCTGATGTTGATCTACCAAGGGGAGCATATTCAAAAGCATTTGCTGTGCATCCATCTTTATCAGAATTTTATGAAGCAATGCATCCGTGATCGTTTTTAGCCAGTGCGAATTTGTTCGCTGAATATCTGCCAGACGATTCAATGCCAGAGTTATATTTGGATTGTACGTTTGTAACACAGGGATCAGTTCATGACGAACACGATTGCGTAAAAATCGAATATCCTGGTTGGATTCATCTAACACATACGATTGATGGATTTCAGACAAAAAAGTCATAATATCTTTACGATATACCAGAATGAGCGGTCGAATAATTTGAACAGATTCCGATGGTGTGCCATAACATCGACCGGAAACAAGATTCCGTTTAGGAACGATTCCTGACAATCCTTGTGGGCCGGTGCCACGAAGTAAATTCATCAACAGTTGCTCGGCAGTATCATCTGCATGATGGCCTATGGCAATAGCTTGATAATCATATTTTTTACAAATATTTGTCAAAGCGTTATATCGCAACTCTCTGGCTGCTTCCTCAAGGCATAGTTTGTATTTTTTTTGAAATGCAATCACATCTGCCCGTTCCATGTGAAAAGGTAGTTTTGCTTGTTGGGCCAGTCTTTCAACAAAAACAGCATCTCGATCAGCATGTGTACCGCGAAGACCATGATGGACATGAGCGACTGCCAGTTTAAAATCATATTTTTTTGAAAAATGTTCACATACTGCAAGCAGACAAATAGAATCAGGACCGCCGGAAACAGCACACAATAATGACATTGTGGGTTGAATTAAGTTGAAATCGTTCAGAGCCTTGTCAATCTTTGCTAAAAACGCCTGCTGTTTTTTTGAAAAATCATTATTGCTGATCATGGAAAGCATTTCACATAATTATATTGATTCAAAACAGTCACAACTACCATTCTAAGTGCTTGGCTGCAAGCTTTTTTCATTGTTTTTTTATTTTGTTCTTGAAAAAATGCGTTGAGGTATATATACAGCATAAATGGTTGTGCTAAGCGGGGAGTTAGCGGTGCCCTGTACCCGAAATCCGCTTTAGCGGGGCTGAATTCTCTCTTTAGGGTTTAATTTGAAAGTACCGAACGCTTAGATCGGTCGCCGCGCAACAGACGGTCGTGAACCTCGTCAGATCCGGAAGGAAGCAGCGATAAGCGATTCAGGCTGTGTCGCGGATCGATCCCGATCAAATAGGGGATGGTATTTTCAAACCGAATTCGACAGAGAGTGCACAACCATTTTCTAAAAAACCTCTTACCTTTCTTTTTTTTTCTTTTCCAAAATCCCCTTGACATTGCTTTAGACAGTCTTATTTTTTTTCAAAACAAAACGGAAGTGTTAATTTATCTAAAGAGTCGTAAGTTATTTAACTCGTGAGTCATAAATTTTTTCGAGTATTTAATAAAATGTTTGGGAAAGGGTGAGGACATTGACTTCAAAACCTAATGACGCGGTACGTGTCACTCTATCAAAAGATTCAAAAGAAATTTCCGAAAAACAAAAACATTCGCAAGATGAAGAAAATGTGATTGAAGCGGAAATAACTTCAGAAAATGAATCTGAAAAGATAAGTGTTACAGGCGTAAAAGCGCAGGCCGATTCAAGTCAAACAGAACAAGAAGAAGAACAGGATATATCTTCAGAAGCAACAGAAAAGATAGATAAAATAGAACCTGAACCTGATGATCCAGAAACAGCACTCAAAAAGAAACAAAAGGAAGTTGATAATATTCAAGATCGCTTGCTCAGACTATCAGCGGAATTTGAAAATTTCAAAAAGCGTAACCGTCGGGAAATGTCAGATTTTAAAAAGTTCGCTTCAGAAATTTTGATCAAAGATCTTTTACCGGTTGTGGATAATTTGGATAGGGCTCTGGAAACCACAAATGTAGATGATACGTGTAAAGCCATATTTGAAGGTGTTTCCATGACTCGGGATGAAATGTTGAAAATTTTTTCAAAATATGGTGTTCAGTCCATTGAAGCTATTGAAAAACCATTTGATCCTGCTTTTCATCAGGCTGTCGGACAGGAAGCTTCGGACGAGTGTCCTGAAAACACGATTTTAAAAGAATATCAAAAGGGTTATACCATGCATGGTCGTTTATTGAGACCATCAATGGTTGTTGTTTCAAAAAAATAGTTGAGACAAAGCAGCTTATAGGTTTTCAGAAAAAATTGTTGGAAACATTACAGGGAAGAGATGGCATAAGACATCTACGACTGATCATGCAACCAAAATTTTTTCTGGAAACTTATAGACAACCCTGCTGTTCTATATATCAATTTTATATAATCTTAAAGAATGAATCGTTTGTAAACGAAGGAGGAAAAACATGGGCAAGGTAATAGGAATTGATTTGGGTACAACAAATTCCTGCGTAGCAATCATGGAAGCTGGTGACCCAAAAGTCATAACAAATGCTGAAGGCGGTCGAACGACCCCTTCGATTGTTGCTGTATCAAGCAGCGGGGAACGATTGGTCGGTCAGGTTGCTAAACGTCAAGCAATCACCAACCCTGAAAATACGGTGTTTGGCGTCAAACGGCTGATTGGCCGAAAATTTATTGCACCGGAAGTTCAGGAAGACCTTAAGCGATTGCCCTATATTATTGAAAAAGCTAACAATGGTGATGTCCGCATTAAACTTCAGGATAAACAGCATAGTCCTGCAGAAATATCTTCTTTTGTGCTGGCAAATATTAAAAAAACGGCTGAAGATTATCTGGGCGAAAAAATTACAGATGCTGTTATTACTGTTCCTGCATATTTTAATGATAGTCAACGTCAGGCAACAAAGGATGCTGGAAAAATTGCCGGTCTGAATGTTTTAAGAATCATCAACGAACCAACAGCTGCATCACTTGCCTATGGTATGGATAAGAAAAGTGAAGAAAAAATTGCTGTCTTTGATTTGGGTGGTGGAACGTTTGATGTGTCTATTCTTGAAATTGGCGAAGGTGTTTTTGAAGTTAAATCCACCAATGGAGATACCCATTTGGGGGGTGAGGACTTTGACTTACGCATGATTGACTATCTTGCCGATGAATTCCGAAAAGATCAGGGCATTGATCTTCGATCTGACAAAATGGCCTTGCAACGATTAAAAGAAGCTGCCGAAAAGGCAAAAATGGAGTTGTCTTCCTCTGTTGAAACAGATGTCAATTTACCGTTTATTACGGCAGATGCAAATGGTCCTAAACATTTAAATATAAAGCTGTCTCGGGCTAAGCTTGAATCTCTTTGCCAGGACTTACTGGATAAACTTGAAAGACCTTGCATTACAGCCATGAAAGATGCTGGCATGTCACCATCGGACATTGACGAAGTAATTCTGGTCGGTGGAATGACGCGCATGCCCGCAGTTCAGGAACGTGTTAAACGCTTATTCAACAAAGAACCCCATAGAGGGGTAAATCCTGATGAAGTGGTTGCTTTAGGCGCTGCAATTCAGGGGGGTGTATTAAAAGGTGATGTCAAAGACGTATTGTTGCTCGATGTTACGCCCTTGTCCCTGGGAATTGAAACGCTGGGCGGTGTCATGACACGGCTAATTGAAAAAAATACAACCATTCCAACGAAGAAAAGTCAGATCTTTTCAACAGCCGCAGATAATCAACCGGCTGTATCCATTCATGTCCTTCAGGGTGAACGAGAAATGGCATCCACCAACAAAACTCTGGGACGTTTCGAACTGGTTGGCATTCCGCCTGCACCTCGTGGAGTTCCTCAAGTTGAAGTGGCTTTTGATATCGATGCCAACGGAATTGTTCATGTTTCAGCAAAAGATCTGGGTACAGGAAAAGAACAATCGATTAAAATAACGGCATCGAGCGGTCTCTCCAAAGATGAAATAGACAGAGCCATCAAAGAAGCAGAGATGCATGCTGATGAAGACAAGAAAAAACGTGAATTGATCGATGCCAGAAATACTGCTGATTCACTGGTTTATCAGACAGAAAAATCATTGAAAGACCTGGGCGATAAAATTGATGATGCAACCAAAAGCACCATTGAAAGTGCAAAAGAACGATTAAAAGGTGTTCTTGATAGTGGTGATATCGACGAGATCAAACGCCTGAGTGAAGAACTTACCAATGCGTCGCATAAACTCGCAGAGGCCATGTATCAACAGGCTGCTCAGTCCGGAGCGGCAGGTGCTGGACCAGACGCAGGCCCTGACATGGGAGGAGCCGGTCCACAGGCTGATCCAAATCAAAAACCTGGATCGTCCTCCAGCGGGGATGATGATGTTGTTGATGCAGATTTTGAGGAAGTGAAAGATAAATAACCTGTTTAAAGTTATTAAATCGTCTTTGCTCACGCAATCACGATTTAATAACTTTTATCATTAAACACTAAATGTACTCACCAACTCACTCAGTTGCCGTGCAATTTCAGCCAGATTATTTGCGGACGTGCTGACTTGCTTGATATTCTTACTACTTTCAGATACCGATTTGTCAACGCTCTGGACATTGGCAGAAACATCATTGGTGCCATAGGCGACTTCAGCGGAGTTTTTAGACATATCAACAAGACCTTTTGCAACTTCTTCGATTAAATATGAAATCTGTTTTACCCCATTTGTGGCTTTTGACACATTGGTCGAAATTTCGTTTGTTACACTTGTTTGATCATTTACAGAAGATGAAATCAGGCTTACCGATTCATTAATTTTGTTGATGACATCGGTTACCTGATCAATGGATTTTATGGCATCGATGGTATTGGACTGAACGCCTTCAATACGTTTGGAAATATTTTCAGCGGCCTGAGCGCTTTGATTGGCAAGTTTTTTAATTTCATTGGCCACAACAGCAAAGCCTCTTCCAGCATCACCCGCCGAAGCTGCTTCGATTGTGGCATTTAATGCCAACAGATTTGTTTGATCAGCAATGCGTTTGATGACTTCAGTAACTTCTCCAATTTCCTTTGCTGCCTCACCCAGAGTATTCATTACGCTGGTCGCATCATTTGCCATATTGGTGGCACTAATTGAAATTTTTGCCCCTTCTTTGGCGGCTTTTCTAATTTCATTGATAGACATACTTGATTCTTCAACGGCTGCTGCAACGCTGTTCATATTTTCAGACATTTGTCCTGTTGTGTTAGAGACTTCCTTGGCACTAACACTGATTTCTTCGGTGGATGATGCCATTGATGTTATATTGGAGGACATTTGTTCCACTGCGGCGGCCACGCCTGTTGTTCGGGTTGACATCTGGTCTGAACTTTCGGAGAGAGACATGGATACAGTAGAAAGCTCTTCTGAAGAATTGGCCACATTTTCAGCATAATCCTTTACGGTTCGGATGATTTGAGCAAGGTTAGACAATGTTGTGTTCAGCGCATCGGCAATGGTTTGAAAATTTTTGTATGCTTCCTGGGTATCTTCATCCGCTGATTTCACCCGGTATTGCTGCGTTATGTCACCTTTTGACACCCTGTCTAACATGGCTGTCAGACTTTCAACTTCTTTTTGTTGATAAGAGCTGACTTTTGCTATTTTTTGAACGGTTGCATTAATGGCATCTGAAATATTTGAAAAGTTTTTGTAAGCATCAATGGTTTCATCGTCTGCCTCCGCAGGGATATAAAGTTGATTCATGTCACCGTTGGCTATTTTTTGAAGCATGTTAGAAAGGCTTTCTACTTCTAACTTTTGATAGTCTTTGATCTTTCCAATTTTGCTGATGGTTACATTTAAGGCTTTAGCAATGTTATCAAAATTATTGTATACAACCTCAGAGACATCCTTTTCATTTGAGGGCGTGTATCTCAATGACATATCACCTTCAGCCACCTTATGAAGGACTGAAGACAGCTTATCCACTTCAACTTCCTGATATCTTTTTGACCGCCGTATATCTGTCTGATCAATGATAAACTCAATGGCGCCGACAACAGCACCATCCGCAGATTTTAAGGGTAAACCATAATAGTCTATTTCAACGGTTTGATCAGCAATTTGCGCACTTGTCATACTGGCGACTTTTTGTTGGGTATTCATTGCCTGAGAACATGCGCAGTTGGATGTCCGGCAATCTTTTGTCTTGACGATGTCATAACATTTTTGATTCGTAATGTCTTTTTGTGAGATGCCAAACAATCGAGAAGCTTCTGTGTTCATGAAAATAATATTATGGTCTTTATTGAGAACAACTATTGGAATGACGACAGCGTTGACAATTCCCACCAATACATCTGCAATATTGTTTGCACCGATAATCAGCTCTTTGTAGGAACCTTGAAATTTTGATGCATCGCCGCGATGCAGCAGTCTTCCATTTCCAATGGTATTGACAACAGTGTTAAACTCATTCAAAACATTTTCCAATACCTCAGTCACCTGATCCAGACATTTTGCTACACTTTCATCACCATGCGTGCTTAATCTTTCAGACATATCTCCTTGAGCAATTTTTTTAGCTGTATCTGCAAGTAAGGAGGGATCACAGCCCAGTTGTTTTAAAACACTTTTTGTAATGAATAAACTTAAAGCAATGCCCAAAAAAATGGATACCATTAAGCATACAATAATGATCTGGTCTGTCCTTAAAACAATTTTATCACTGGATGCCTGGCGAATGTTCATTAGATCTATTTCTTCATCGTTGAATTCATTTACAAGTTTTCGAAATGAATCAAAATATTTCTTTCCACGTTCTTCTTTCACAAGTTTAGCGATGTCATCCATTGTTTTAGTATCGCCAACTTGCTTTCGAAGAGCAATAGCAGGTTCAGTAACATCCTCTTGCCAGGCCTTGAGTATTTTTTCCATTTCATCCAGCCGTTTTACCTGATCAGAGTGATGGCGAACTGTTTTCTTTAACGATGATATTTTTTCATACGCTGTTTTTTCACCCTGTTGATAAGGTTCAAGAAATTCGGGTTTTCCTGCAAGGAGATATCCCCGCATTCCTGTTTCCATATCCACTGCTGAACTAAGCGTCTCTGTCATTTGTTCAATGACTTCATGTGTAAAGGCCACCCAATGGTTTGTTTCTATTATAGAATCAATCGACATCATGCTCATGATACCTGTGAATAACAAGAAAACCAGTGGAGAAAGTCCACCAATTAAAACCTTTGACCGAAGTGTCAGTTGTTTGAACCACATAATATGCTTCCTTTATTGTTAAATTGGGTTGAATAAATTAAGGAATACTTGAAAAATAAGTTTCCCATTTTAGATTGGAGTCCCAAAGCTTTAGCTTTGGGAGTTACAGAAAAACGGGCGCATTCCCAAAAAGTCGGACATTTTAGTCTTTTTGAAATTTGCTTGTTTTAAAGCGCTGAAAGCGCGAA
>PEAL01000211.1 GCA_002753725.1 Deltaproteobacteria bacterium | reverse complement strand
GACATATTTGAACACTTTTTCCCGACCTTCAATACAAAAATCCACATCAATATCTGGCATGCTTTTTCTGGCAGGATTGAGAAATCGTTCAAAAATTAAATCATATTTCAAGGGATCCAGATTGGTAATTTCCAGAGCATAGGCGACTAAACTTCCAGCAGCGGACCCACGACCCGGGCCTACCGGTACACCATTGTTTTTGGCCCATTTGATAAAATCAGATACCACTAAAAAATACCCGGGAAATCCCATATCTTTGATAACATTCAGTTCGGTTTCAAGGCGCTTTTGATACAAGGCTTCATCCAGAACAGGATTCTCTTTGCGGAGTTGGGGAAGAATCCTGGCAAGGCCCTGACGCGCCATTTCATCGAGAACATTGTCTGGTGTTTTATCCGGCCCTGTATCAAACACGGGGAAATGATAGGTACTCATGTCAAATTCAATGTTGCATCGTTCGGCAATGGCACGGGTATTTTCAATGGCATTGGGATAATTCTTAAAGGATGCCACCATTTCATCAGGTGATTTAAAATACAATTGATCCGTGTTGAATTTCAACCGATTGGATTCATTCAGGGTTTTACTGGTTTGAATGCATAGCAAGATGTCATGAGCGTGGGTGTCTTTGCTTGAAAGATAATGACAATCATTGGTTGCCACCAGGGGAATAGACAGTTGATGATGCATTTCCAGCAAGGCTTGATTCACTTTTTCCTGTTCAACAATGCCATTATCCTGAACTTCCAGAAAAAAATGATTCTCTCCAAACAAATCTATATACCACCTGGCCTTTTCATAGGCAGCATCTGTCTGGTTGTTGAGAAGCATATAGGGGATTTCTCCATGAAGACAAGCAGACATGGCAATCAGGCCTTTATGGAATTTTTGGAGCATATCCTTGTCCACTCTTGGCTTGTAATAAAAGCCTTGTGTTTGACCAATGGATGCCAGTTGACACAGATTTTGATACCCTTCGTAATTTTCGGCAAGCAATACCAGATGACGCATTCCCGATTTATCCTGAGGGCTGCGATCGTTGATGGTTCGTGGGGCCACATAACATTCACACCCGATAATGGGTTTGATGCCTGCCTTTTTGGCTTTTTCATAAAATTCCAGGGTTCCGAACATGGTGCCATGATCTGTGATCGCGACGGCATCCATTTCAAATTCGAGAGCTTTATCAATCAATGAGTTAAGCCTGATAGCGCCATCAAGCAGGCTATATTCTGTGTGTACGTGGAGGTGGATAAATGGTGACATTTTTTTCCTTACTGATTTTTTTAATTCAGGCCACAAATGGGCAAGATGGCTTAGATGTGTTCATCTCAAAACAATCGCCGTAAAGAACTGTTTTAATATTTCCAGTCCTTTTTTCTACAAGCAAAGCCCCCCTTTGATCGACATCAATGGCAAGTCCCTGGATGGTCGATTTAGGGGTGACAACCTTTACCTGTTTTCCAATGGTACAATTGTTTGCTTTCCATTCTTTGAGGATATTATCTGGCGTCATATGTGTAAAACGAAAATAGAGCTCATCAACCAACTGATCGATAAAAGGGGTTGGGTTGACAGAGTTTTGTAGAATATCCTGAAGAGTAATCGCCTGGAAATCTTTTGACTTCAGTATATTATTGATATTGATTCCCATTCCAATATTTAAATAGTTCAATTGATTATTTTCTATCTGCGTTTCTGTCAAAATACCGGCGATCTTTTGCCCATTAACCAACACATCATTGGGCCATTTTACAAGGGCATTGATGGTATAGGTCTGCTTTAACACTGCAATAATTGCAAGAGCTGCTGAAAAGGTATACCCAAAACAAAAAGAGGGGTCAACGGTTGGTCGAAGGATCCAGGTCATATACAGGCCACCTTCATCTGATTGCCAATTTCGCTGCATTCGTCCACGTCCGGCAGTTTGATGGTCTGCGATAATAATTGTGTGATCCTGGCAATGTTCCAAAGCCTTTTGGCGGGCAATATCCATTGTTGAAGAGACTGTTTCATAGAAATGAATTTGAGTGGATCCTCCTTTAAAAGGAATAACTTTGCTGCTTTTTGCATTGACGTCCATCTGTTATCCTTGCGCATAATTTATTGTAATGAACTGCTATCGATGAGGTTTTTCAATATCAATATTTTTGACAGTTACCAGATTTTTCCCTTTATGCTTGGATTGGTACATCAAATCATCCGCCATTTGTACCATTGTTTTGCCATCAAGGGGATGATTCTGACAGATAACAATGCCGATGCTCACTGTAATATGATAGGTTGTGTCACTTCCGGGATATTCATAAATGTACTGGGCAACAGCATTTTTAATACGCTCGCCAACAATGATTGCGCCTGCTTCATCAGTATAGGGAAGAATAACTGTGAATTCTTCACCCCCGAATCGGGCAGCCATGTCCACCTCACGAATGCATTTTTTGATCAGTTGAGCGGTATCCTTGAGAATAATATCACCAATAAGGTGGCCGTATTGATCATTTATCGCTTTGAAATTATCAATATCAATCATCATGATAGCCAAGGGAGTTTTGTGACGCTTTACCCGTCGAACTTCTTTATCCAAAAAATGATAAAAATAATTTTTATTGTACAATGTTGTTAAAGGATCGGTCATTGCTGCATGAAGTGCGTTCTCAAAGCGATGGCTCAACGAATCCAAGCGCTTTTTCTTTTTTGACATGACCATTAATCGCGCATTTAATTCAGAGGCGCTAAAGGGCTTGACAACAAAATCATCCGGGCAATGGATGTTATCGTCAATATATTGATCTAAATTTTCAGCGCCTGATAGAAACACAATTTGCGTATTCTTTTGATGGGCTACATTTCGAATAGATTGACACAGATAATGTACATCCTTTTTGGAAACACTGTCATCAATCAAAACAACAGAAATATGCTTGTTATTGATGATTGAAAGTGTTTTTGGAATGTCCCGTTGTCGAATGATATCAAATGGAGAGCCTTCAATCCATTGATCGATATTTTCATCGGTGTCATCAGACTGTTGGACCAATATCAGTAACGTGTCGTCATCCGATTGCGGATCTTTTTGTGTCACACAATCGGGAGGAAAAAATGACTGCCTGATTTTTTTATAGCCTTTGACCTGCTCATGAAACGCTTTTAAACGAAGCAGTGATCTGACACGCGCAAGCAGTTCTTCAAACATAATGGGCTTATTTAAAAAGTCATCAGCGCCAATGTTGAGACCGCGAATGCGATCTTCCTTGCTGTCCAGCACGGTGAGAAGAATAATTGGAATATCTGCTGTCATTTTATCGGATCGAATGTCCCGTGTCACTTCAAATCCATCAATGCCTGGCATCATGATATCCAGAATAATCAAGTCGGGCAGTTCGTTTCTGGCAAGATCTAAAGCATCTTCTCCACAATAGGCTGACAATATTTCATAGTTATATTCCTTTAATTGACGTTCAAGCATTTTAACATTTAAACGTTCGTCATCCACAATAAGAATTTTTCGTCGCTGTGTAAACGCATCATCAATAATTTTGATGCGATGTTCCAATGTGTCCAAAATTTTGGGGTCTTTGGGCACCAAAACTTTATTTGCGTTGATTGTTGGGGGAACCACGTTCTGAATGCAGTCATTTAATGTGGATATAAACCCTCTTGTATTGATGGGTTTTATGATGTATCCATCGCATCCTGCAGCGATTGCTTTTTGTTCATCCCCTTCCATAGCTTTTGCTGTCAGGGCAATGACAGGAATATCGTTGTAAGCCTCGGATGCTTTGATCCGGCGTGTTGCTGTCAGGCCATCCATTCCTGGTAGTTGGATATCCATTAGAATGATATCTGGGCGGTGTTCTTCAAGAATTTGAAAAGCTTCCTCAGCATTTTCAGCTTCAAGAACTTTAAAATTACTGATCAACAGGATGGTGCGAATTAATTTAAGATTCAGCTTATTATCTTCGATGATCAGAATGGTTTTGATATCCATACTCATTAATTTTTTGCCATTTAGTTATATCGCAGCTTCTCGTTGCATATTTCGTTGCATGAAAAAGACAAACCCATAAATGATGGGAGTGTCCATAATGGCGATCATAAATTTTATCAACCATTGCCCATAGATAAGGGGCCAAACAGGTAAAACGCCATAAAATGCAATGGTGATAAAAATAAAAGAATCTAAAAATTGTGAAACAGCAGTGGATAAATTATTTCTCAACCATAAATGCCGACTGTTGGTGACACGTTTCCAAAAATGAAACGCCCAGACATCATGCATCTGACTGACAAGATAGGCAATAAATGATGCAATAATAATACGGGACGTGCTTCCGAGTATCGACGCAAAAGCGTCATCATTGTTCCAGAAAGATGCTTTGGGCCACATTAAACTGATTTGAATCAGGACAAAAACAGCGATCAGTGCAATAAATCCGCCAAAAACAGTTTCTTGTGCCCGTTCTTTTCCCCAAACTTCACTGATGACATCGGTTGCAATGAACGTGATCGAGTACGCAATAACACCCGCCGGTACAAATACACCCATAATGGTGATAATTTTATTGGCTAAAATGGAAGAAATGGTAATACAGCCAACAAACAGGCTGACCCAGAGGGTATACCAGTGATTATTCGATACCATATTCAATATCTCCTTAAATTCAATCAGAAATTGTGATAATTAAACACTGATACAATGAATTGTAATATTAAAAAAGGACGCTGAAGTGCCCTCAAAATCCTGTAGCAAATTATTAAAAAGTTGGATGTAGTTGGGGAGTCGGAAACGTATTTATCTAATGCGTTTCCGACATCCCGGTCATCTTGAAAATTTTCATTCACCAAACCATTTTTTATGAATATCGTAATAGATGGAATCTTTTCCTCCTTCAAGTAATCTTAATAATGCAATATTGACTTGTTCTGTCAGAGGGCTTCCCTGTGGAAATGTGAAACCATATGTTGAAGGTGCAAAACCTTTGTCAACAATCAGAAATCGTTGATCTGTAAAATCCTTAATCAGATACTGCAAGAGTGGTCGATCATGAACAACCGCATCGACTTTCCGGCTATCCAGAGCCACCAAGCCTTCATATAAGGTTCGGATAGTTTTTTGATACACCCCCATTTTTGCTGTGGCTTTTGCGGTAAACGTATTTTCAATCACAGCTATGGTATGCCCAGGCAAGTCTTCAGGGCCTGTGATTGTGGGTTTGAGTTGCTGAACCGTTAGGGCTGTTGTCAGTGAAGCGATGGCAACACCAAAAAGCATAATACCACTGAATATAACGAAAATTCCTAAAAATCGTCCAAGTGGTCGTTTTAAATAAAAATCACCATATCCCACGGTAGAGATTGTAACAACTGTCCACCACAAAGATTGAACAATCCCTTCGCTGTAGTCTCTGGAAAAATGAGATTCTTTACCACCTCGCTCTACCAGCCAGATGAGATGAGCAATGAATCCCACATAGATAAAAATAATCATCAGTGTAATCATAAGCTCTGTGGACAAGAAAATATCCACAAATGCCCACCGCTGTGTATCACTTCGGGGAACGAGAATCGCAAGATCGGCTTTATAAAAGGGTTGTGAAAAATCCAGAATTTTTTCTCGTTCAGCAGTAATCGTTGTCGCGGCAAGACCGAAATCAACTTTTTTTTGAATAACACTTTGGAGGTGAGATTTCATGTCCGAATCAATATGGTAGCGAAGTTTAGCAGTAGGATCCATCAGCAACATCAGCTGATCCAAAAGGTCAATAGAGAAACCGGACACTTCATTGTTGGATGTAACATTTACAAATGGTGGCGTGGGTTTGACACCCACCACATACTCTCTCGCATAAACCTGCGATGCCATAATACATAAGCAGAAAATTAATACAATACGTTTCATAAGCCTCGACTCCTTTAAACCATCAAAAGAAATTGTCAGTCTATCTGACAATTTCATCATTCAATAAAATTTGGGTAATAACCATTTTATAAATTCAATGACTTGAGGGGGGTAAGTTCTCTAAATTTTGGTATCTATGCTAAATTTTAGAGAACTTACAATTCACAAATTAATGAATGAATGAGCGAAAAATGTCAATGATTTATTTTGGTAATCATTGAAAAAAATACAATTTATGGTCATCTATTCTTGATTTTTCTGACACAAATTAGACCCCTTTTGTCTGAACTGTGATTCGTCTGATGAAACATGTATTGACATTGCCAGAAAGCGAATCTGTTTTGAATATTGACGAAATATCTTTCAGACTGTATGGAGTGTATGTAGGCGACTTTTGATTATTTATTATGGAAAGATGAAATAGAAAGGTCATCATGGACAATGAAAAAATACTGCCTGTAGAGGAAATGCTGGCATATGAAGAATTTACAGATCGGGTGGAAATATTACGGGAATTAGAGGCATGGGTCAAAAATATTCAGCGCATGGCTTCACCGAGTACTTCTATCATCGCGCCTCGACGTATGGGGAAAACCGTTTTGTTGGATCGATTGGTGAATACTGTGTTTTTTAAATCCGAGTATCAGGTTGCACCTTTTTATTTC
This sequence comes from Deltaproteobacteria bacterium, assembly GCA_002753725.1. Classification (GTDB taxonomy): domain Bacteria; phylum Desulfobacterota; class Desulfobacteria; order Desulfobacterales; family Magnetomoraceae; genus Magnetomorum. The sequence continues at coordinate 2,787 of PEAL01000211.1, read as the reverse complement.
AGAGTCAAACGTGAAGAGATGACGCTGAGAGAATTCCTTCTGGTATATGCGACAACATTTTTTCGGCAATATATTGCATATTGCCATCAAGATCCGATTTTGTATCAGAACAAACACGTTCAATTGGATGAATTATTGGAATATTCGTCAGAAAATAAAGCCGTATTTCAGGCAAAGGAGTTTATTCAAGCCTTTCTTAAACGCTATCGTGGAAACGGAGAGAATAGCGCCAGAAATCACTGGGATGACTTTATTTGTATTCCAGAACAGTTGTCATCTTATACGGGAACAAGAGTTGCTGTTATCATTGATGAATTTCAGGATATGAAATTTTATATCCACAATGTGGATGAACATGCATTAAAACAGATCAGAAAAGAAAGACTCAAACAACCCGATCTTGAGGGGACAGACCTGACAGCCACTTATGACCGCCAGTCTCAAAGCCGCAAAGCGCCCATGTTAGTGTCCGGTTCAGCCGTGACACTCGTATTCAGAACAGTAATGGGAGGACCATTAGGGGGACGTTTTGATTTTATGTATTTGAAACCTTTATCCATTCCTGATGGTGCGACTTTATTGCACGAATTGCTTTCTATTTATATTCCTGACGTTACAATTAATACAGAAGAGGCTTTTTACGCCAGCGCTCAGGTGGGTGGGCATCCTTACTATTTGTACTGTCTGGCTATGTCGAAGTGTGAAAACAAAACTTTTGAGAGTAAAGAAGCCATTGACCGTATTATTCGCTATGAAATCGAACAGGGAAAAATTTACGGTTTCTGGCAGACTCATTTTGAGGATAACCGAACGTATATCAACTCAGACAATGATGAGGAAATCGGCAAAAAAATTATTTATTATTTCACTCAATACAATAATCGGCCTGTGGATATCAAAAAAATTGCCAACACCCTACACATCCCTATAAAAACAGTGGAAGAAAAAATTGAAAAATTATACCTGGCTGATCTCGTTTATCGCAGTGCTGCAAAATACTATACATTTAATGATATTTGTTTAATGCGGTTTATCAAATTCGTCTATGAACAGGACTTGAAAGGCCTTAAAGAAATTGATCTGAGCCAAGAACACCTTTTCAACACGTTAAAAGGACGTTTTTTGGAAATTGTCGTTCAGGTGACGATGATGAAATTTAATCATGAGGTCATCGACGGAGCATTCTTTGGAAAATCAGGAAACATCGAAGTGCCCTTGTTCCAGGTGGTTGACACCAAATATGCCAAAGGCCAACGAACGTCCTTGTATCAGATTGATGTTTGTGCCAGGGAACGTGTGGGAAATCGATACTGGATCTGCGAATGCAAGTATACTAAAACCAAAATGGGTATCCGGCAGGTTGAAAAGCTGGAACAAGCCGCTAAAGCCATGAAACAGGAAGCCAATGACGCAAAGCTTGCCATTCCAGAAATAAAAATGTGGCTCATATCAACAGGTGGCTTTACAAAAGCCGTTAAGGCGTATGTGAATAAAAAGCCAGATACTTATCTCTCTGATTATGAAGGGATCAACGGTATTTTTCGAGCGTATGGCGGGAATTACAAAATTCCGATATTCAAACGCATATGCTTTGATGACATTACAGAGAATGAGTAAAAAAAGGTCAGGGAGGCACGGTTGCCTGCCCTGACAAAATTCAGCAAAAAAAGCTGTTACGCAAGACCTAGTTTAAACTTTAAAGATTTCAACGTATTCAACATCAGCATGGTGATGGTCATTGGTCCTACGCCACCGGGAACGGGTGTGATATAGCCGGCAATTTCTTTTGCAGCATCAAAATCAACATCACCCTTAAGGATCGCGATTTTTTTACCGGTCTTTTCACTAATTTTTTCTCCCACACGATTAACACCGACATCAATAACGCAGGCGCCGGGTTTGATCCATTCTGGCTTGACCAGATCAGGAACGCCTGCTGCAACAATCAAAATGTCTGCTCGCTTGCAATGGGCTGCAAGATCTTTTGTTCCTGTATGGACAATTGTTACCGTAGCGTTTGCGCCAACACCTTTTTGAAGCATCATATTGGCTATGGGTTTACCGACAATATTGGATCGTCCCACAACGACAACTTCCGCACCTTTGGTTTCAACACCGGCGCGAACAATCATTTCTTGAATACCTGCTGGCGTGCAGGGCGGAAACTTGACTTCGTTGCCACCAATCATCAATCGACCAACATTTACAGGATGGAAGCCATCAACATCTTTGTCTGGATTAATGGCGTTGAGGACTTTTTTCTCATCAATATGTTTGGGCAAAGGTAGTTGAACCAGAATACCATGAATGGAATCATCATTATTGTACTTGTCAATCAAAGCCAATAATGCATCTTCTGAAATATCTACAGATTGTGAATCCTGAATTTCTTTAAACCCCACGCGATGAGCGGTTTGAATTTTGAGTGTTACATAAGAAATAGATGCTGGACTCTCCCCCACTAAAATGGTGACCAGACCTGGAACAACACCATGTTTTTCCTTGATATCAGCAACTTCAGCTGTAATTTCCTCAAGGATTTGTTCTCGGATTTCTGTTCCCTTGATTAAGGTTGCAGACATATTAATTCTCCTTTCAATATACAATTAATCCAAAGGGTTCCTATGACAACGGAACCTGTTTTAATCTATAAATTCTACTTTTATCAATTTTATCCTAATCTTATTATTCAATTAAGACTAATTTTAATCCTTTAATCCTATAATCCTATAAAATCCTAATTTTATTTTAATCTTCTAAGTAACTAAAAATTCGAACTAAATAAAA
>PEAL01000030.1:5492-29164 GCA_002753725.1 Deltaproteobacteria bacterium | reverse complement strand
AACTGAAGGCCATCTGTTCATTTTTGACCGAAGAAAAACAATGGACTGGGATACAAAAATTTTTCACTTAAACAAAGAATTTAATGGATGCGAAATCAATATCTGGGGGGTATGACATCTCCTTCATTAATCTGTCTTTGACCAATAATATAACTTGAAAAAAATGAACATTTTTTATATATTCTTGAAATGTTTTATTTCTGAACGTTATTCACTTGTCTTATTATCGTTAACCGGATCATGCCACTAAGATATCAAGCGTTTAAGTTTATTTTTTTATCATTATTTTTTTTCAACCCAAAAAGAGGAGGAGAAATGAAAAAAGGAATTTTAACACTTTTGATGGGCTTTGCCTTGTTGATGTCTGTTTCAAGCATTGCCACAGCCGGACTTATGGACACCCTGGGGCTGGGATCAAAAGCAACAGCAATGGGTGGTGCGTTTGCTGCCTATGCAGATGACCCCTTTGCTGTGTATTACAATCCGGCAGGGTTAACACAGATTGATCGATTTACAGTATCCAATGGATTACACCTGGCATATCCATCAATCAAAGTGAATAATTTCCATGTTGAAGGGGGCGAGTTTAGAACCGCCAATGGGTCATTTTCCATAGAAGAGAATTACCCCAATTCTGTTGATACTAATTTAACGGGATTCACCGATATTTCAAATATGGAAAAAATTGCTCCCGCGCCTCACTTTGCCTGTTCTTACCCAGTTTCGGATAAAATCGTTGCTGGATTTGGCTTTTATGCGCCATTTGGTGCTGAGGCCTATTGGAATGGCAACCCATCTGAAAATCCTGGCGCTTATAATTCTACTTATGGAAAATTTGTCCGCATTGCAGCCACACCAACTTTTGCATATAAAGTCAATGACCGTTTATCCCTGGGTGTAGGCATTTCACTGGGTAACACTGAAGTCGTTTCTGAACGTATTTACTATCTGCCTCCGGTGGTTGAAAAACAGATCAGTGGAAGTCTTGGTAATCAGAGCGAGCTTGATCGAAAAATCCAGGCAGCATTGGATGTCAATGGAAAAAAATTAAAAGCAAATTTTATAGATACATTTAACTATTCATACAATTTAGGATTGATGTATAAACCTTCGGATAAGGTTACTTTTGGATTTACCTATCGAAGCCGAACAGATATTAAACTGTCAGGAGAGATTGAATTTGAAGGCGTAAAGAAAGACTATGGAACCATCGATGGCCGCCCCATTTTAACGCATATCGATGGAGGCACCAAAGTTGATCTTCCTCCTCAAATACAAATGGGTATTCGATGTCAACCCTCTGAAGATCTATCCATTGAATTTGATTATGTATGGACAAAATGGAGCATCGTTCAGGGATACACGGTTCAACTTGAACCCAGATTGTTGGATAACAGAGAATCGGAATATTATCGAAGAGACTGGGAAGATACCAGTCAAATTAAACTTGGTATTGAATGGGTTGCTGATGATTTTATCACCGTTCGTGCAGGCTACTTTTTTGATCCCTCGCCTGTGCCCGACGACACGTTTGACTTTTCTTCCTCAGATGTTGACAAAAAAGTTGTTTCATTGGGTATTGGCCTGAATTTTGGAAAATTGACTATAGATACCGTTTTTCAATATATCTCATCTGATCAGGAACGAAAAAGCTCTGTTGCTGGTATTGCAAATGAATCATTGACTAAAGATTATGAATTTTTATGGGATGACAGTTTAAAAGTTGAAGTCTTTGATACCAATGCATCATACACAGCATCCATGCAAGTCTGGGCCTTAGGCGCCACGCTGAATTATGCATTCTAACTTGTTTTCTTTATCTGAACATTCAAGAAGACAATGAACTGTTCTCATCTGAATCGTAAGGGCGGACGTTTTGTTCGCCCTATATCTTTTACCAGCAATTTTACTTGAAAGAGATGGTGAACATGCCTTTAAAAAAAGATTGGGATCTGGTGATCATCGGTGGTGGGATAACCGGTACAGGTATCCTTCGGGAAGCTGCGCGGATGAATTTGAATGTTTTACTCCTCGAGCAAAATGATTTTGCCTGGGGAACATCCAGTCGATCCTCAAAACTGGTTCATGGCGGCCTTCGCTATTTAAAAGAAGGTCGGTTTCTACTCACCCGCCATTCTGTCGTAGAACGAGAGCGATTGATTGCCGAGGTTCCAGGGCTGGTTGATCCTTTAGGGTTTTTGATGCCTATTTACAGTGATCATGGCGCAGGGCGATGGTTGATAAAAGCAGGCTTGACGGTCTATGATCTTTTGGCATGGAAACAGCAGCATCAATATTTTTCTCGAGAAGAATTTTTAAACCTTGTCCCCTATGTGCTGAAAAAAAATCTTCTTGGTGGGTTCCGGTTTGTGGATGCTCAGGTAGATGATGCTCGTCTGGTATTGCGGGTACTCAGCGAAGCGACTCAAGAAGGTGGCACGGCTTTGAATTATACGGCTGCAAAGGAAATTGTTCGAGATGACAACGGCTATGTCACTGGCCTTGTCGTGGTGGACACAGAAAGCCAGGAAACTCAAACCCTCAAAACCCGCGCTATCATCAATGCCAGCGGCGCATGGGCGGAACAACTTCATCCTTCTCCCCAACCTGGATTGCATCTCAGACCCTTACGCGGCAGTCATTTGATTTTTCCATCACAGTGTATTCCTGTCAAAGAAGCGGTCAGTTTTGAACATCCAGAAGACCGCCGGCCAGTTTTTGCCATTCCCTGGGAAGGAGCGGTGTTATTTGGTACGACAGATGTCGATTATGACAGGGAACTTAGTCAGGAACCGGTTATTACAAAACAGGAAGCTGAATATCTCATGACCGCCATTCATGCACGTTTTCCAGATCTAAATGTAAAAAGATCAGACTGCCTGTCCAGTATTGCAGGTGTTCGCCCGGTATTGAGTGAAAACAAAAAAGATCCATCCAAAGAATCCAGAGAACATGTGGTCTGGATTGATAAAGGTTTGGTCACTATTACTGGCGGAAAACTGACAACCTTTAGACGCCTTGCCTGGGATGCCTTAAAAGCTGTAAAACCATTCTTAAATACATTTTCAACCCTTGGCAAGGGCCATCCTGTTTTTTCTGAGCTGGATACATCTATACAAAAGCCAGAAGCCATTGAACCCGCCGATTGGAGACGACTATGCGGTCGTTATGGCAATGCCATTCAAACAATTATTGATCAGGCGCCAGAGGACAGCCTGACAATGATTCCCAATACGCATACATTCTGGGCAGAATTGCCATTTGTTGCGGAAAATGAACATATTCGTCATCTTTCAGATTTATTGCTTCGCCGTGTCCGCATTGGTTTGTTGCTGAAAGAGGGGGGCAAAGAATATCTGGATAAAATACAAACATTATGTTCACCTGTACTGGATTGGGACGCTGATAAATGGGAACATGAGAAGAAAGATTATATCTCACACTGGCGGCAGGCTTATGGGGTGCCCTTTTAACATTGTTAGGAATCAAAATTTAATAACGTTCCCTTGGTAGAGTCCCAAAGCTTTAGCTGTGGGACTCACAGAAAAACAACGCATTGAAAAGCTAAGAATTCCCAAGGCTAAAGCTTTAGGACTCCACTCAAGGGACTTCAAATGGTAAAGTTATTTAATCGCGATTCCTTACTTAAAAAATTTTAGGTGCTTTATTAAATGGCACTTGCGATTTTAAGGTTTTATAATAACTTACTTTTAAATAAGAAAAACAAATGTCTAAAGATTTATTACTGACAATTGATAATGGAACACAAAGCATCCGTGCGCTGATTTTTGACCTTCAAGGTAATTTACTGGCCAAAGAACAAATAAAATTCACTCCTCCCTATTTTTCCCCTGAGCCAGGTTGGGCCGAACTTCCACCGCAAGAATATTGGCAATCTCTTTGTAAAGCCTGTCAGACACTATGGCAAACATCAAAAATCGATAAATCTCGACTGGCAGGGGTTACATTGACCACTCAGCGGGGGACATTGGTCAATGTCGATGCCTCGGGAAAACCCTTACGACCCGCCATCCTTTGGCTGGACCAAAGAAAAGTGGATCCAGCACCATCGATACATCCACTCTGGGCAATTATATTCAAAGCATTGGGAGCAACCCCCACCATTGAATATTTTCTCAAAGAAGCTGAAGCCAATTGGATTTATGCCAATGAGCCCGATATCTGGAAAAACACCCATAAATTTTTGTTGTTGTCAGGTTATCTGATTTATCAATTAATTGACAAATTTGTGGATTCTGTTGGCGCTCAGGTTGGATTTATTCCTTTTGATTACAAATCGTTGCAGTGGGCCCCCTCCTGGAGCTGGCAGTGGGCACATTTACCCGTTACAAGGAAGATGCTTCCTGAACTCTATCCGCCCGGACAAGTTCTGGGAGAAATAACGCGCAGTGCTTCAGAGGCAACAGGGATACCAGAAGGTCTTCCGCTTGTTGCTGCTGCTGCTGATAAAGCCTGTGAAGTTCTTGGTTCCGGCGGAATTGAGCCATCTATTGGATGTTTAAGTTTTGGTACAACGGCAACAATCAATGTCACGCATAATAGTTATATTGAACACACCCGCCTGATTCCCCCTTATCCATCGGCTGTTCCAGGGTGTTACTCTGTTGAAGCTCAAATTTCGCGTGGTTTTTGGATGGTTAGCTGGTTTCTGGAAGAATTTGGACATCTGGAAAAACACTTGTCTGCCACCAGTGGTGTTCAGGTGGAAAAATTATTTGATGATATGATCAAAGACATCCCCGCTGGATCGATGGGGCTGATTCTTCAGCCATTCTGGTCCCCCGGTGTAAAATTTCCCGGACCGGAAGCTAAGGGGGGCATTATTGGATTTGGAGATGTTCATACACGCGCTCATTTATATCGATCCATTCTTGAAGGTCTGGGCTACGCATTGCGCGAAGGCACAGAACGTATTGAAAAACGAACGCGCATACCCATTGAAAGGCTTCGTGTATCGGGCGGCGGATCGCAAAGTGACACGGCCATGCAAATAACCGCTGATATTTTTGGCGTTCCTGCAGAAAGACCCCATCTATTTGAAACCTCCGGCCTGGGCGCTGCAATCGATGCTGCCGTTGGCCTGGATTTTTACACAGATTTTCCAACAGCCATTCATGCCATGACCCGACCAGGGAAACAGTTTTTACCCATAGAAAAGAATAAAAACATTTATAATCAGTTATATGAATCGGTCTATAAACGTATGTATTATCATCTTAAACCCTTATATGAAAAAATTCGAAAAATTACTGGCTATCCGGAATAGTCTGAGTGTCTATGATGTCAGCACAAGAAATCAAACAACCACCTTTTTTTAATATAGACCAACTGAAAACATGGTATCCGGTTAAACGCGGTATTTTTTCCAAAACAGTCGGTTTTGTTAAAGCTGTGGACAATGTCTCCCTTTCAATCAAAAAAGGAGAAACCGTTGGACTTGTTGGAGAATCTGGATGTGGAAAAACCAGTCTTGGACGAACGATCATGCTTTTGGAGCATCCTTATGCGGGTGATATTCGATTTAAGGGGCAGTCCATCTTTTCTTTCCATAAAAAACAAAAAAATAGTCTCCGACGCAGCATTCAAATGATTTTCCAGGATCCCCAATCCTCATTAAACCCGCGTATGAATGTTTTGGACATTGTAACAGAAGGAATGAAAAGTCATGGTTTGTTAAAAACATCTCAAAAAGACGCTGCCATCCATCTGTTAAACGAAGTGGGCCTGGAAAAAAATGTGATTTTCAGATATCCACATGAATTTTCAGGCGGTCAACGTCAGCGGATCAGCATTGCGCGAGCAATCTCCATGCAGCCGGAACTTGTAATCTGCGATGAGGCTGTTAGTGCATTGGATGTTTCGGTTCAGGCCCAAATTATTAATTTATTGAAAGATTTACAAGATCGTCATGCGTTTTCCTATATTTTTATATCTCATGATTTAAGTGTCATTAACCATATTTCAGATCGTGTGGCTGTGATGTATCTTGGAAAAATTGTGGAAACTGGCCCCACAGCCAATGTTTTGAATGATCCTGTGCATCCTTATACAAAAGCCTTGATATCCGCAATCCCTATACCCGGAAAACCTCGTCCCAAAATCGTTTTTCAAGGGGCTCCGCCATCGCCGATGAATCCGCCATCCGGCTGTCGATTTCATCCAAGATGCCCGCACACAGTTGATATTTGTCAAACCGTTGAACCTTCATTAACGCAGGCAAGTGACCATCAGGTTGCCTGTCATTTGAAAAAAAAGCGCGCGTTTACAGCGCCATAACAAAGGAAAAAACAGTGAATTATAGTATTTATCTTCTCCCTGACTGCATTACTTTTATTTTTGGCCTGTGCATTGGCAGTTTTATCAACGTTTGTATTTACAGACTTCCCAGAGAAGACATGAATATCCATCATCCCAGACGATCCTTCTGTCCAGCTTGTTTAGAGCAACTGCGATTTTGGGAAAATATTCCATTGATCAGTTATATCTTCTTGCGGGGCAGGTGTCGGTCCTGTAAAACAAGCATATCTTTACGTTATCCGCTGGTGGAATTGATTTCAGCCTGCTTTGCTGTGGCCGTGTCGTTAAAATTTGGACTTACATTAACAGGACTGATTTATTATATATTGCTATCGTCTCTTGTGATCATCACGTTCATTGATCTGGATTATCAGATCATTCCCAATGTTATCTCCTTACCTGGAATCATTATCGGCTTTATCGCATCATTTTACTTACCGGGCATGAGCGGTCAAGAATCGTTTTTAGGAATTCTCATCGGCGGGGGTTTATTTTTTCTGATAGCGTATGTATTTGTTAAAATCAGGGGCATTGATGGCATGGGAATGGGTGATGTCAAATTACTTGCCATGCTTGGTGCTTTTTTGGGATTAAAAGGCGTGATGTTCATTATATTTATTTCATCTGTCATTGGAACCCTTTCAGGTATACTGGTCATGATTCAAAACCGATCCTTTACACTTCAACAAAAAATTCCCTTTGGTCCTTTTTTATCCATTGCTGCAATGCTGTATATTTTTTGGGGAGAAGTTCTGATCATTAAATATGTTTTATGGTTACGAGGAATATAAAGGAAAATAAATGAACACGCTCATTATCCGGCACAACCCAGACACCCCGCCAACATTTCCGAATCTTTGGGGGCGTAGAAACAGAAGATATTGGCCCACTTCTTTTTGTTAAAGCTTTTGTTTCAAATTGATTTTCATCTTATTCATCTGGACGTCCTGTCCTAAAAAAAGTAAATCAAGTTTACAACTATATAACAACTTGTTCTTTATAGTAAATCAATAGACAAGCAGTTTTATTGTAAAGACTGTTCACATAAACCTATAAACAAATTGATATGCTTCTATTAAATAATACACATACAAATAGTTGAGATAATAAGTAAAAACATTTTTTTTGTATTTTTTTTTACTTTTGGCATGCTCTATGAAATAACTTATCTTCAAACATGATGCATCATGAACAAAAAAAGTGAGTTTAACATTTTAAGTTTATTAAACTTTAAAACAAGGAGAAGAACAATGAAAAAGCTAATAAGTATCATTTGTGTATCTATATTTATGATGATGTCGAGTGCCTGGGCAAAACAGGTTGTTGATAGCAAAAAGGCAAAATTCAATAAAACGTATTGGAGTTATAAAATATTGAATAATGAAAGACAATTAGAACCGGAACCTTATGAATTGGATCAATATGAATATCTTTACAACGGTCAATCGGTCATTCCAACAGTTTTTGCTTATCATTGTAACAATCATGATCCTGATATTCAAAATTGTGGTGCTTTCACTGTTCCCTATGGAAACAATTTACATACAGATGTTCATTTTACACATTCCTGGTTTCAGATAATGAATACATCTGCTCATACTTTTAACACTGAAGAGAGTCAATTGATTATTAAAGTGTATGGTAAAAATGGACAGTTGACCATTGTCAATGGTGGCCCTGATTGGTATAATAATGGCATCGTCGATGTGCTTCATCCAGAATTGGCAGGAACGGATGGCTTTACGCCCAATGAGTCCATATTCTTTTATTTTGGCGATTGGATGCATGATCGGACAGATGATACCAATCCACCCTATTCTGCAAGACTGATTGTTCAAACAAAAGTTGTATCTACGGGTAAAACTGTAGATATTAAATTGACTTTTCATTCAGGTTGGGAAGAAATCATTGAAGATGATGATGGTCAACGATTCGCAAAAGGCGGAACACTCATTGACAAAGAAATATTGCAGCTTCAACCTGCTGAAGTCACTGTTCAATCAATGGATAAGACGATACAGCCAACAGATCTTCAACTGACTTTTGATAGTGGTAATGATGGAATTAAAGATTACTGGGATCCTGATGATGACAATTAATCGTTTCAAACAGTAACATGAAATAGAAACGATCTGAATATATAAAGCCCCATTCTTAGGAGCGGGGCTTTTTTTTTTTCTAAATTAAATATTAAATTTACTTTTCACTGTCTTAAAAAAAAAGACAGGGGCATCCATTAAAGTATTTGTCAATAAAAAAAAACTCCCCCTCTTCAAATCATTGATTCTATACTGTGTCCAAAGTATTTAACAAATCTTCTTTTTTCAAATTCTGGAGTAATATTTTCAGTAGTTTAGAACGATTATAGCACCCAAAAATGACCTTTGGAGGTCATTTTTGGTGAACTTGGGTTAAAATTTCCTATTTATTTGATGATTGACTAATATCTTTATATTTAATAGTATAAATCCATTTTCTTCATTTTTGTCTTGAATTTATTTTTCAAAACGACCTCCTTTCCTAACATAATAAATAAATTAGTAATCTCTATCTATTCGCATGCTTAGTATTGACTGAAAAATTTACTTTAAAAAAGGAGTTTATCATGAATAATCACTATTCCCTTTTTAAGCATCACAACGGACAAAACTCAAAATATTCATTGGCTACTTATTGTATTATCCTGATTTTGTTGACTATTTACACTTTTATCCCTGCTTTTGCCTTTGCAGACCATCAAAATGCCCTGTCATTTGATGGCTCGAATGATTTTGTCAATGTTGGCAACATCCCGCTAAACAACAAATCTTTTACCATTGAATGCTGGGCTAAACGAGACAGTTTTGGCGGTTGGGATGTCATAATCGGTCAGGGGCAAGCGGAAGACAATCGAAGTCTGCATATAGGATTCAGAGATACGAATGTATTTACATTGGGATTTGGTAATAATGATCTAAACACCTCAGAAACATGTACATATACAGATAGCAACTGGCATCACTGGGCTGCAACCTATGATAGCAACACTAAAAATCAAAAAATTTACAGGGATGGCGTTGAAGTTGCCAGTCGCATTTCAAGTTCAAACTATACTGGGGTAGGAGATGTTTTGATGGGTCGATATGGTCCTGTTGATCAATTTCATTTTCATGGAAATATTGATGAATTAAGAATTTGGGACACAGTACGTACGCAAACACAAATTCAGGAATACATGTACCGCACGCTTTCTCTCACAAGTGAAACCTCGTTACTTGCCTATTATAAGTTCAATCAGTCCTCTGGCAATTATCTTTATGATAACTCTGGCAATAACCACAATGGCACCTTAAACAATATGGATGACTCAGATTGGGTCACTTCGACTGCCACTGTGCAAGAAAATCCAGCGGTTTCAGATCCTGAAAATGCCCTTTCCTTTGATGGTTCAAATGATTTTGTAAATGCTGGCAGTAATATTCATTTAGCGAATCAATCCTTTACAATAGAATTTTGGGTCACACGAAATTCAACAGGAACCTATGATCTAATTTTTTCTCAGGGAACAAGCGCTACGAACAATAACCTTCATATGGGGTTTCGAAGCACAAATGTTTTTACACTGGCTTTTGGTGGAAATGATTTGGACACTTCAGCAACATATGTAGCTGAGGGCTGGCACCATTGGGCAGGAACTTTTGAGGCAAGCAGCAAAAAACGTATCATCTATAGAGATGGAAACATTGTGGCCAATGATACGTCATCATCTAATTTTCTTGGAACCGGTGACTTAATTTTGGGGCGATATATTTCAAATGAACATTATCACGATGGTAACGTGGATGAATTAAGAATCTGGAATACGGCACGCACGCAAACTCAAATTCGTGAAAATATGTACAAAACAATTTCAGATCCAGAGTCGTCATTGCTTGCCTATTATCAGTTTAACCAATCCTCCGGCACAACCCTTTATGATATGTCCGGCAACAACAATAACGGCACATTAACTGATATGAATGACGAAACAGATTGGATATCTTTTTCAGCACCGCTCCAAAAATACACAGACCTTTTCGCCCCAAAAAACGCACTGGCACTCGATGGATACGATGATTATGTCGATCTGGGAAACATTGATCTTTCAAACAAATCCTTTAGTATTGAATTTTGGACAAAACATACAAGTACAGACAATTATGAAATGGTTGTTTTTCAAGGTACTGGAAGTAATAATGCCGGCCTCCATATCGGATTTAGAGATACAAATACTTTTACATTTTCTTTTTTTGCTAATGATTTGAATACAACGTCAACATACACAGATAAGGATTGGCACCATTGGGCAGCAACTTTCGATGCTGTAAGTAAAAAGCGTATCATCTATAGAGATGGTAATTTCGTGGCAAGTGATACATCATCATCAAACTTTATTGGATCAGGGAATTTATTGATTGGTTACTATTTACCTGAAAATAAGTATTATTCCGGTGAAATAGATGAATTAAGAATATGGACTTCCGTTCGAACCCATGCACAAATCATGGAACATATGAATCAAACCCTTGTGGGCAACGAAACCGATTTGCTTGCATATTATCGTTTTGATCAACAATTTACGTCCTTAGTCTTAGACAATACAGGAAATACAGATAATGGGCAACTCATCAATATGGACCCCTTTTCAGACTTTGTAAACTCTTCTGCAAAAATTCATGCACACAATGGACCCGGCGGAATTGGCGGAACCAACGGCCTGTCAAATCTAAAAGTGTGGCTAAAAGCAGATAGCATTACCAGTTTAAGTCATGGGGACAGCCTGTCCATATGGTCCGATAGCTCAGGAAACAGCAATGCGGTATCTCAAAGCCAAACCGCAAATCAACCCCAATTTCAATACAGTCAATTAAATGGACATCCTGCTATATCATTTTCCGGCTACCCCAACAGTACAGGTGGGGCGGATTTCGATTATTTAAATATGGGGATCGTAGACATCAGCCCTGGCACATCTTTATCTATTTATGTGGTCGGAAAAGTTGACAGCAGTGGCGACCATTATTTTCTGGGTCGCAATGATCCCTTATGTCGGTTGAGCAATACCGCTTTTCAAAGCAATCGTCATTCCAATGCCGTTTACAATCCTGATGATTCCATACCAGACACTTTTACAATTATGTCCATGATCGCCGATGATTCACAAGCTATAATTAAATGGAACAGCGCTCAAATTGGCAATGCTTATGCCTTGACAAGCACAGATTTTATTGAATCCGATGAATTATGGATTGGTGCCACACAGTCCAATGGTTATTCATCACTGGATGGTTCCATCGCAGAAATTATAATTTATGATTACACGCTAACGCTGTCACAACAAACCATATTAGATAATTACCTTTCTGCCAAATATGCCATTTCCATACCATCAGATAAATATGCAGGTGATTTGTCAAATTATGACAAAGATGTTGCAGGTATTGGAAAAGAATCTGATGGAAATCATATACTTGCACAATCAGGAGGGCTTGTTTTACGCAGTAATGAATTTTTAACAGACAATGGTGATTATGTCATGACAGGTCATTCAGATAGTGGAAGTGTTTCATTTACAAATAACCCAAATGACATACCAGCTAACATTGAAAAAAGATTAAGCCGAATCTGGTATATTGATAGAACTGATGGTGGGGCATCAGCTAATGGGAATATAATAATAGGTTTTGATTTTAGCAAAACTGGATTATCTGAAATGCCTCTTGAGCCAGAAAATTACTCGCTTCTTTATCGATCAGGAACAAGTGGCACATTTTCAATTGCACAATCAATTACTGTTAACACAATTGATGACCAGGTTTATTTTGAGATAAGTTCAAATGAACTAAATGATGGATATTATACATTAGGCTGGAAATCTTTTCCAGGCTCTGGAAATGCCCTTACATTTGATGGCAGTAATGATTATATAGAAATACCTTATAATGAAAATCTTAATTCAAGTGTTTTTACTGTTTCAATATGGGCAAAGGTAACTGGTGGTGCAGGTTCATTTCGTTCAGTTTTTACATCAAGAAGTGGCTTCGGTGGATATATGGTTTATGCAACAGACACCAATATATGGTCATTTTGGGTTGATAATGGCTCTGCCTACTTAAAGATTGATAGCGATTCAGTTGTTTTAAATAAATGGACCCATCTTGCAATGACATGTAATGGTTCTATCGTAACTGGATATATCAATGGAGTAGCAAAAGGACAGGTAACAAGTTTTGCAAGAAATTCATCAAAACCATTAAGAATTGGTGCTGGCATTACTGAATCACCCCCCCCAGAGTTCTACTTTCCTGGAGAATTGGATGAGTTTAGATATTATAACATTTTATTATCTCAAGATGAAATTCGTGATGAAATGTGTAAAAAGATTTCAGAAAAAAAACCTGGTCTTAATGCATATTATCGATTTGATCATTTATCAGGAACAACTTTACTTGATTTAAGTGGCAATCATCTTGATGGTCAATTAATTAATATGGATAACTCTGACTGGATTTTATCAGATGTTCCACTTGGTGATGATAGCAATCATGATTATAATGGAAGCAATGCCAGTGATTTTTCTGTATCACTTTCCTATTCAGATGGTGATTCATTAACTGCTGTAGGGGTTAGTGGCACATTTCAAGGGATTCAACTTTATCGTGTTAATGATGCACCAAATGTTACAACGCCACCAGGCAGTTTTGAATCTATATTAAATACAAATTATTGGGGTGTTTTTACAGTTGGTTCCAGCCCAACATATTCTATTACATATTACTATGGATCAAATACATATACAGACGAAAATAGTGTCCAAATGGCCTGTAGAGAAAATAATACTAGCGATAGTTGGTCATCACTCTTGACTCATCAAGACAAAATTTCTAAACAGTTAATGGCTTATGACCTATCAAATACAACAGGATTGCCTTGTGGTGAATTGATTTATGGCATTGAGCCAGTTAATTACAATTCAAGTGATTTAGTTGCCTATTACCCATTTAATGGAAATGCCAATGATGAAAGTGGTAATAACAATCATGGAACTGTTTATAATGCGACCCTTACAACTGATCGAAATGGTATAAACCAGAGTGCTTACAGTTTTAATGGACTTGATAAATGGATTGAATTAACTGACTTTGATGTTCCTGAAACATTTTCTATTGCTATGTGGTTGAATACAGGATCAACATCAAACCAGGCGTATATTGGAAAAGCTGGTGCAACAGGTAATACAGATCTTTTTATATTGGGTTGCTACAATAGTACTCAAATTGAGTTGACGCTTCAAAGTGATTTCTACAGTAATGGAAGTCAACCACTTGGCTCACATTTTTTATACGCAGTTGTTGAAAAATTGACAGGCTCAACATCCCTTGTGACTGTTTATTTAGATAATACTCTTTACTGGCAAAACACCTATAATCAAGTTGTTGGTTCATTCACACCAGGAAAAGCCTGGACAATAGGGCAAGAATGGGATGATACGAGTAAAACTGATTTTTTTACAGGGACAATAGATGAAATTAGTTTCTTTAATCGTCCATTGAATAATACTGAGATTAGATATTTATATCAAGGTTCAGCGTCAATATCTACTATAGCGTCTCCGGTTATCGTAAGTGATACTGTTTCATTCACTGTTACAACAGAAAATGCTGCTCAAATAACGATTACAATTCATTCATCAGACCAATCTGCAATATCTGATAGCAATATTAATCTTGCAAGTTCAGGGGCAAATGTGCTGACACTTTCTACAAGTGCTTCAACACCAATCAATTTAACATTTACAATGACTCCTGAATCAAATGCTTATTCTCGTGTAGTAATCACTTGTTCTTTATCAAGAGATGGCAGATTAACAGAAACAGTTAGTTTTCCAGTAATTCTATCCCCTCCAGGTTCTGGCTCTGCCCTTGATTTTGATGGAAGTGATGATTATATCGATTTACCAGATAATGATTGGTTTTATAATGATTTTACCATTGAATCATGGGTATACTACAGAAGTTATGCTTCCTGGGATAGATTAATAGATTTTGGCCCTGGTCCTTCTGCAAACAACATTTTAATAGCGCTTTCAAATGCTTCTCAATGTCCAGAATTTCAAATTTATAATGGAAGCACTTCAACTGCGGTTATATCACCTGAACAAATACCCCTCAATCAATGGGTTCATATTGCTGCTACCTCATCAGGCAGTGTTGGCAAACTATATATTAATGGACGGCTCGTTGCTACAAACAGTTCTATGAACCAGGCAGTACAAATATTAAGAACAAATGCATATATAGCAAAAAGTAATTGGTCAGAAAATCCCTATGCGAATTTAATTATTGATGAATTTAGAATTTGGAATGTTACAAGAACTCAATCTGAAATAAGACAATCCATGTGCCAAAAAATTTCAGGACAAGAAACAGGACTTGTTGTTTATTATAGTTTTGATAATCATTCAGGAACAACCGTTTATGATTTAAGTGGCAATGAAAGACATGGCACACTTACCAATATGGCAGAATCTGACTGGATAACATCAGGCGTCCCCCTTGGTGATATCAGTGTTTATGATTATAAAGATGAATATTCCTATTCTTTGCCTGCATCGGGTAAAGCCTTAAGCTTTGATGGTTTTGATGATTATGTCAATCTTGGCAGCAGAGCTGAATTAATTTTGGGCAATGTGTTTACTATCGAAGCCTGGATATATCCAATGCATTCAGATGCAAATTATCATGGGTTTATTGGTAATCAAACAGATATCAATACCCCTAATACAAGATCTCCATCGTTGTTTGTATATAATCAAACGCAAATCCACTATGATTTATATAATGAGGCAAACACAAGTTGTGGTGGCATTACAGGCAGTATCTTAACAAACAATCAATGGAATCACGTTGCGCAGGTTTTTGATGGAACAACAATAAGCATTTATGTCAATGGGGTTTGTCAATACACATCAACAACCTGTTCAGGATTTGATTTAAAAGATATTCCAGTAAACTTGATTGGTAAAGTTAATGATTCTTTTTATGGCAACATAGATGAAGTCCGCCTATGGACGATTGCAAGAACTGAATCTCAGATTCAAAACACTATGAATGCAAAGCTTGAAGGTAATGAGACCGGTTTGCTTGCTTACTATCGATTTGATTCAATCACCGGCGGTACCTTATATGATTCATCAGGAAACAATTATCATGGTTCACTGTATAATATGACCATTGACGATTGGGTGGAATCAACGGTGCCATTTTTTGATCCTGAAGTTCGTTTAACGGTTGATAATTGGGCTATTATAAAAGCAAAAGGTAATAGTGGTTTAATTGATGGCATGCATATTTATCAGATAAAAGATGCTCCTAATAATACAACAAAACCTGATGGATGGCAAACAATGGATACCACACACTATTTTGGTATTTTTACTGCTGGAGAAAATGATACCTACTCAATATCTTTTAATTATTCAAGCCATCCAAATATAAGCCAGGCTGATTCTTTCATAATGGCTTATCGAACAAATGCAACTGATTCTTCATGGGAAGATCTTACAGCAAATGTTAATGCAGATAATTATGATATTAATAAAACCAATATTTCAACAGATACAGCATCTGAGTTTATTCTAGGATTTAATTATATTCCAACAATATCCTCAATTGTTGATCAATCAATAATTGAAGATTCATCAATGCAAATTACTTTGACTGCAACAGATATTGACACTGCTGATTGCAGTATGACTTTAACCCTTTCAACCTCTAATACAAGTCTCATCTCAACGGATAATATATCCTATACATGCGATTTAGGAAATTATTATATTTCTCTGACACCAACAGCAAATCAAAGCGGAACGTCAATAATAACACTTACAATTACTGATGCTGGCGGTCTAACTGCTGCCACTTTTTTTAATGTAATGGTTTCAACAAGACCAACTCTATCTGAAATATCTGATCAACGCTCAGCAGCAGGTACCCTAAGTTTTACATGTGCTGATAGTGAAGATGGTCCGTTAACAATTACTGCATTATCTTCTGATGAAAGTATTCTTTCATATACAGGCATTCATCTTGCCGGCTCAGACAGCTATAGCCAGGTATTCAACGTAACAGCCAATGTATCCCAGAGCCTGTCAATCACACTAACGCCAATGGCTGGACAACATGATCGAATCACCCTCACGATCATTGCAGAAAATTCAATGGGGTTAACGTCATCTACAGAGTTTTCTGTGATTGTCTCCCCGCCAGGGTCAGGAAATGCACTGGATTTTGGTGGTACTGACGATTATGTGTCCATGGGGCAATTCGTTGGCTCCGATCCTATTAGCCTGTCAGGATCAACCTTTACATTGAATTTCTGGGTAAAGCCTGATCTTTCAGGTGATGATTATCAAAGAATTATTTCAAAAAGCTCGGGTTCTTCTTCTCATTATGAGGCATATATCCATACAAATGGTGTGGTTACGATAAAAGTCAATAACACAGCAAAATTTAATTCATCTGAATCTCTTGAAGCAGGAAAATGGCAACATGTTGCAGTTACAGGGGATGGATCAAACTATTCGTGCTACTTCAATGGTTCTCCGGTTTCAATCATATTAAATGATTCTTATGAATCACCACCCAACGCTTTAGGATATTTGTATATCGGTAAATCCTATAATGTTGCATCCAGGGTATACAAAGGTCAAGTTGATGAATTGCAAATATGGAATCGTGCATTATCCAATGCTGAGATTCAACAAAATATGTGTCAAAAATTGACAGGGAGTGAAAATGGTCTTCTGGCATACTATCGGTTTGATCATCAAACAGGAACAACGTTGCGGGATTTATCAGGCAATGGCTATCATGGCACATTGATAAATATGGAACAGGTGGACTGGACAGCATCCGGCGCACCCATTGGAGATAGCAGTATTTTTGATTATGTGGGAACCAATCCCTCTGATTTTTCAGCCAGTTTGTCATATGCCAATGGCGATGCATTCACTGCGATTGGTGATAGCGGAACATTACAAGGTATTCATGTTTATTTAGTCAATGAATCACCCAATGTTACAAGCATGCCTGATAGTTTTCAATCTATGGATACAACACACACTTTTGGTGTTTTTGCAGTGGGTACAAGCCCGACATATGCCATCACCTACTATTATGGTGCAAATACGTATACCAACAATAATGAAAATCAATTGGCCTTTCGTGCCAATAACGCAGATACCGATTGGTCTTCTCTGTTAACGATTGTTGATACTCAGACCAAACACTTGAGCTGTTCCACTATTTCCATGGTTGAGGGTTACCCAGCCAGCGAGTTTATGTTTGGAACTGAAACGATAAACGTAAATTCAAGTGATTTAATTGCCTATTATCCCTTTAATGGTACTTTTCAGGATGCAACTGGGCATGGAAATGATGGGGATTTGGTATCCCCTTCAAACCCAAGATGTGTCACTGATCGTAATGGTATGAGCGATAGTGCTTATGTGTTAGATGGCACGGATGACTGGATTCGATTAACTGACTTTAATGTTCCAGAAACCTTTAGCGTGTCAACGTGGCTATATTTTAATGACACCGGACAAAATCAAGCGTTTATTGGAAAATATATATCAACCGGTTCAGTCAATATTTTTCTGTTAGGGTATTATGCGAATGAGGTTAATATTAATATTAGAGATATTTCATATAGTTATGGTGGATTAACAACCGGATATCATTTTTTGAATGCCGTTGTTGAAAAAATAGACGCATCTAATTCGCGTGTGACCGTTTATTTAGATCAACGTATTCTCTGGCAATCAATTATCAATGCCGCTCTTGGTGCGGATATCACGGGTTACAAATGGACCCTTGGACAGGATTGGGATGGCGGTGATGAAAAAACCGATTTTTTCAAAGGCAAATTTGATGCGGTCACATTTTACAATCGGGCAATAAATCCTTCTGAAATTAGATATTTGTACAATTCATCTCCTGTGCTGTCATCCATTGAAACGCCTTCTTCTGTTAGCGATACAATCACGCTGACAGTAACAACAACTGAAGCAACGCAGGTCACCCTGATCGCTCATTCTTCGGATCAATCCATCATTTCTGACAGTCAGATTAATATTGGAGGTACTGGTTCCAATCAACTGCTTGTGAATACCGGTGCATCCACCCCCATGAACATAACACTGACCATGTCTTCTGAATCCAATATGTATGGCCGAGTGATTATAACTTGTTCAGTCATCACATCCGCAGGTTTGACTGAAACAACTAATTTTCCAGTTATTCTGTCACCGCCAGGACCAGGTATGGCACTTGATCTGGATGGATCTAATGACTATGTGGATTTAGGTCTCATAACAGCAACAGATCCCCTTGCATTTGTTGGCACAAGATTTACATTTAGTTTTTGGATTAAACCGAAGTTGTCAGGCAATGATTATCAAAGAATCATTGATAAAAGTGTATCAGGACTCGATCACTACGCATTATATATTCATTCTGATGGTTTTTTCAGGTTTAAAGTCAATGGCAATGTCGAGGTAACCGTTAATGATTCACTCGAAGCTGGCATTTGGCAGCATTTTGCAATAACATCTGATGGCTCAGCTTACACCTGTTATATTAATGGCCAACAAGCAAATATAACAGCAAATCCTTATGTCTCGCCCGGCAATACTGCGGGATATGTATCTATTGGAAGATCCTATCAATATGAACGGTTCTATAATGGCCAACTCGATGAATTTCAAATATGGAATAAGACCCTTTCTCAAGCTGAAATCAGACAATATATGTGCCAGAGACTTTCTGGCACTGAAAATGGCCTTCTTGCATACTATCGCTTTGACCATACGTCTGGAACCACACTGAGTGATTTATCTGGAAATGGTTATCATGGCACCCTCACCAATATGAGTGATAGTGATTGGATAACATCAGGCGCTGCAATTGGAGATATAAGTGCATTTGATTACACAGGATCAATGGCATCGGATTTTTTAGTCAATCTGTCTCATGCCAATGGGGATTCATTTACAGCCACCGGTGATTCTGGTTCATATTCAGGCATTCATGTATATGTGATCAATGAGTTGCCAAATGTGATACCACCATCAATCGGATACCGATACGATACCCACTATTGGGGCGTGTTTCCGGTTGGGACGAATGCAACCTACGATATTTTATATAATTATGAAAACACTGCCACTGTTATCACTGACGATATCCTTCAATTGATCCATCGAACCAATAATAGTGACGCCACATGGACTGTCGGTCAAACTGTCCAAAATACAATGAATAAAACTGTTGCGCAAAGTGCCATATCTGCTTTTTCTGGTGTGTCAGCAACTGAATTTTATCTGCGTATGAATCAGCTGCCTCAAACAGGAGAAATTTTTGATCAACAAATCGATGAAAACATAGCGATGCAATCAATTCCACTAACGATAACTGATAATGAAACGGCTGGGTGCAGTATGGATATCACTTTTGGTTCATCAAATACCAGCCTGATTTCTATTGAAAACATATCGTACACCTGCGATTCCGGCATATTTTATATTTCTTTAACGCCATCAACCAATCAAAGCGGAAATGCAAGCATTTCAATCACTGTGACCGATGCCGGAAGTTTGTCAGCAACCACATCTTTTGCACTGACTGTGAACGAAATCAATGATCAGCCACTGATAGGTTCAATTGATGACCAGGCATGTGCCGTTAACACATCAATACAGTCAATACCTTTGACAGCAACAGATGTTGAAACAGCAGTGTGTAGTCTTGGTATTACCTTTGCCTCATCAAACGCTACATTGATACCTCTTGAAAACATATCCTATACTTGTGATTCAAATGGGTTTGATATAACGATAGTGCCAGCCAATAGTCAGACTGGCAGTTCAATAATTTCAGTAACGATAACTGATGCAGGAGGTCTTAGCGCTACGACTTCTTTTAATACAAGTGTTTCCAGTGCCAGTGCACCAACCATATCTTCAATATCTGATCAAAGCACAGCAGCAGGAACAATAAGTTTTGTATGTACTGATGATGAGGGAGGTGACATGACCGTTACTGCAACCTCATCAAATCAGACTGTTATACCCAATTCTGGCATCAGATTGACAGGATCAGAGAATAATACAACGTCATATATTGCAAATGCAAGCACAGCACAAAATCTTACGTTAACAATGAATCCTAATGCAGGCCAACATAATAAGGTTACAATCACAGTAACGGTAACTGATTCAACAGGACTTAATGATTCAACCAATTTTTCAGTCATTGTATCTCCTCCTGGGGCAGGAAACGCAGTTAGCTCTACTGATGACTCTGATTATGCTAATTTAGGAACAATTTCTGGATCAGATCCACTGGCTCTGGGAGGGTCTTCATTTACATTTAGTTTATGGATCAAACCTGCACTAACAGGTAGTACATATCAAAAACTGGTTGATAAAAGTAGTGGCACAAGAGGACAAAATGGATACAGTTTCATGATAGAGACAGGGTCACCCAATAAACTTAAATTTCAGATCGATAGTGGTTTGATTAATCAATACAGAATAAAAGCGGATGATGTTTTACAAGCAAACGTATGGCAACATATTGCATGTACAGGTGATGGTGCAAACTACAAATTATATGTTAATGGTGTATCTGTAACTGCTGATACACAACCTTATCAAGCACCCAAGTCAGTATCAACAGATATGAAAATAGGTGCCAGTCCCAGTGAAAGTACTAATAGGGGATACAATGGACTTTTAGATGAACTGAGTATATGGAACAGGGCGCTTTCTCAAGCAGAAATTCAACAAATCATGTGTCAACGATTAGTCAGTAATGAAAATGGTCTCCTTCTCTACTATCGATTTGATCATGTGTCTGGGACGACGTTAAAGGATTTATCTGGAAATGGATATCATGCAACAGTAACGAACTTATCCTGGGTAACATCAGGGGCATCCATAGGTGATACCAGCGCTTATGATTATGCAGGATCAACATATCAAGTTTCTCTTTCTCATTCTGATGGTGATTCTCTGCTTGTGTCAAAAAATGGGGGAACATTTACAGGTCTTCAAGTCTATATGGTCAATGAATCTCCTAATTATAACCAGTCTCTTACAGGTTATCAAACGGATACACATTACTGGGGCGTTCATACAGTAGGAACCTCAACAACCTATGATGTTGAATATGATTATAATAATCATTCTAAAATTCCATATAATTCATCCCTTAGATTATATTATCGAAACGATAACACAGACTCGACCTGGGGAAATAGTGGCGCATCCAATAATACCACTGTAAAAACATTAAGTAAAACAGGTGTTTCAGGGACAAGCAAAAAAGAATGGCTATTGTTAATGAATAATTATCCTCAGTTGGGCTCTGTATCAGATATATCCATAAATCTTGATACAGCCATTTCTTCTATTCCAATAACTGTGACAGATGTTGAAATGGATGCATGTGATCTTGATATAGGCTATCATTCATCAAATACAAATTTATTTTCAATTGAGAATATATCCTATACCTGCGGCGCTGGAAAATTATACTTTTCATTAA
Source organism: Deltaproteobacteria bacterium (assembly GCA_002753725.1). Classification (GTDB taxonomy): domain Bacteria; phylum Desulfobacterota; class Desulfobacteria; order Desulfobacterales; family Magnetomoraceae; genus Magnetomorum. The sequence continues at coordinate 7,217 of PEAL01000030.1, read as the reverse complement.
CACCCACTACATCTCAGACAGGTCTTTCTATTATTTCAATTAGTGTGACGGATTATGGAAGTCTGGTGACAACACTCTCGTATACTGTCAATGTCAATGATCCGCCTGAGATAAGCTTACTGTCAGATCAAACCACAAACGAAGACACACCACTTTTTTCTATTCCATTGACTGTAACAGATGCTGGAACATCAGGATGCAATGCCAGCCTTACATTTGTATCGCAAAACAGCAGTCTGATTTCATCAGAAAACATATCATATACATGCGTTTCAGATATCTTTTATATCTCACTCACCCCAACAACCGATCAGTTTGGAAATACCACGATTACAATGATTGCAATAGATGAAGGCGGCTTAACATCATCTGAATCCTTTGCATTAACAGTAAATTCGGTCAATGATCCACCTGAAATTAGCGAGATTTCCGGTCAAACGATAATAAAAAACAGTGCAATTTTTTCTATTCCATTAACCGCAACAGATATTGAAACAGCCGGATGCAGTCTGAATATTACGTTTGCATCCTCTAATACAAGCCTGGTTTCAGTGGAGCATATCTCTTACACATGTGACGCCGGTATTTTTTATCTATCACTGACACCTTCAACAGATCAGGTGGGCAATGGGAGTATTTCAATAACAATCACAGATGCTGGAAATCTTTCAGTTTCAACCTCTTTTGCAGTAACTGTTCTTGAAAGTAATACGCCGCCTTCTATTGGCGTTATAAATGATCAAACAATAAACGAGGATACAGCCTTACGCGCACTATCTTTAACAGTTACCGATAGCGAAACGGCAGATTGCAGTCTTGGCGTGACCTTTGTGTCATCCAATACAGGCCTGATTCCTTTAAATAATATTTCATATACCTGCAACACGAGTACAATTTATATTTCACTGACACCCACAGCAAACAATTCTGGCAACGCAATGATTACACTGACAGTTACCGATGAAGGCAACTATAGTGCATCAACATCTTTTGCCTTAACGGTAACATCTGTGAATGATCCCCCCACCCTTGAGAATGAAATTCCTGATCAAACAGTCAATGAAGACAGTGCGTTTAGTCTGACTGTAAATATAACTACCTTTAACGATGTTGATGCAGGCGACACCCTGTCTTATTCCGCAACCTTAAGTGATGACAGCACATTGCCAGCATGGTTGACATTCAATTCGACGACAAGAAATTTTAGCGGTACGCCGGAAAATGATGATGTGGCAATCATTACAATCAAAGTCACTGCACAAGATAATGCAAATGCAAGCATATCTGATGAATTTGTTCTGACTGTCAATAATACGAACGATGCTCCCACAGTCGCCAACATGATTCCAGATCAAACCACTGATGAAGATGCTACGTTTGATTTTACTGTCAATGCAAATACATTTAACGATGTTGATGCGGGGGATACCCTGTCTTATACCGCAACCTTAAGTGATGACAGCGCATTGCCAGCATGGTTGACATTCAATTTGACGACAAGAAATTTTAGCGGCACGCCGGAAAATGATGATGTGGCAAGCATTACAATCAAAGTCACTGCACAAGATAATTCAAATGCAAGCATATCTGATGAATTTGTTCTTACTGTCAATAATACGAACGATGCGCCCACAGTCGCCAACACGATTCCAGATCAAACCACTGATGAAGATGCTGCGTTTGATTTTACTGTCAATGCAAATACATTTACCGATGTTGATGCAG
>PEAL01000030.1:0-5216 GCA_002753725.1 Deltaproteobacteria bacterium | reverse complement strand
CAAATACATTTAACGATGTTGATGCGGGGGATACCCTGTCTTATTCCGCAACCTTAAGTGATGACAGCGCATTGCCAGCATGGTTGACATTCAATTCGACGACAAGAACTTTTAGCGGCACTCCGGAAAATGATGATGTGGCAATCATTTCAATCAAAGTCACTGCACAAGATACTAATAATGCAAGCATATCTGATGAATTTGTTCTTACTGTCAATAATACGAACGATGCGCCCACTGTCGCCAACACGATTCCAGATCAAACCACTGATGAAGATGCTGCGTTTGACTTTACTTTCAATGCAAATACCTTTAACGATGGTGATGCAGGTGATACCCTGTCTTATACCGCAACCTTAAGTGATGACAGCGCATTGCCAGCATGGTTGACATTCAATTCGACGACAAGAAATTTTAGCGGCACGCCGGAAAATGATGATGTGGCAAGCGTTACAATCAAAGTCACTGCACAAGATACGAATAATGCAAGCATATCTGATGAATTTGTTCTGACTGTCAATAATACGAACGATGCGCCCACAGTCGTCAACACGATTCCAGATCAAATCACTGATGAAGATGCTGCGTTTGATTTTACTTTCAATGCAAATACATTTAACGATGTTGATGCAGGTGACACCCTGTCTTATACCGCAACCTTAAGTGATGGCAGCGCATTGCCAGCATGGTTGACATTCAATGCAGCAACAGGAATTTTCAGCGGCACACCTGTTAATGAAGATGTGGGGATTTTGAGCATTAAGGTTACTGCAATCGATACATCCGAAGCATCTGTTTCCGATGTTTTTTATTTAACCATTATCAATACAAATGATAAACCCATCCTTGCCAATCCAATTCAGGATTATACAGTCAATGAAGATGAAAAATTTACGATTACATTGGGTGAAAACACATTTGTTGACAGTGATCAAGGGGATGTCCTTACATACACTGCAACCCTTGACAATGGCAGCATAGTAGAAATTTTTAATGCACAAACAAAAACCTTTACTGCAACACCGGTGAATGAAAATGTAGGCTCAATCACAATAACTGTCACAGCATACGATCAATCTCATGAGAGCGCCTACGATGTTTTTGTGATAACCATCCTTAATACAAACGATCCTCCCATTATTTTAAATGAAATGCCCAACCAAACAGCAAAAGAAGATAAATCGTTTAGTTTTACATTTCAAGACGATCTATTCTACGACTTTGATAAAGGCGATGCCTTGACATATACAGTCAGCCTGGACGATGATTCCCCGTTACCTTCATGGCTTGCTTTTCATGCACCCACACGACTGTTTAGCGGTATTCCAACAAATGATGATGTGGGAACCATGCAAATAAAAATCACTGCAACAGATCAAGCCGACGCCAGCGCATTCCAGGTATTTGATCTGACCGTTTTAAATGAAAATGATGCTCCCGCGCTTGTCAATAAAATACATGATCAAGAAGCAATTGAGGATACCTGGTTTAGTTTTACCTTTGATGAGAACACATTCATTGACAGTGATAAGGACGATATTCTTATATACACTGCTGCATGCAAAGATGGCACGCCTTTGCCAGGCTGGTTAAAACTGGATGCGATCACCGGTAAATTCACTGGAAGGCCTGGCAATAAAGATGTAGGGGCCATTCAAATTCATATCCTTGCAACGGACAAGTTTTTTGCCAGTGCCAGTGATGCGTTTATGCTCACTGTTACCAATGCAAACGATTCTCCACGCGTTGTCCAACCGATTCCTAATCAATCGGTATTAAAAGATAATCCTTTCTTATTCACGGTTGATGATAACACGTTCGCCGATGATGATATGGGAGATTCTCTCACCTATTCCATGACCATTGAAAATTATCTCACTCCTCCGGAATGGTTAAGCTTTAACCCATCAACACGAACCTTTTCAGGGACACCACGATTGAATGATGCTGGAAGTGTTATTGTTAAAGTTACAGCCTACGATCAACTGATGGCACATGCTGATGAAATGTTTGTCCTTTCAGTCATTGATATCAATTATACCCCCACACTGGCAAATTCAATACCCGACCAGATTGCCCATGCCAATACTCCATTTACCTTTACATTTAATGATAATACTTTCCAGGATATTGATTCAGACATACTTTCATACACAGCAACACAAGAAAATGGTGATGATTTACCCGCATGGCTAATGTTCAATAGATTCACAAGAACGTTTGCAGGAATCCCCTCAAATGATAATATTGGAACGCTTCGCATAAAGCTTGTGGCCTATGATTCCTTCTTTGCCAGCGTTCATGATAGCTTTGGTATTGATATCTATGAACAAAAGATTCTTCAGAAAAGATCGATCAGTGGTCGTATCACCGGTGAAGGAAATGAAGACCTACCTGGCTATATTGTTGAAGTTTGGAAAAGAAATGTTGGATTTTTAAGTGATGCCTTCACAGATCAAAATGGCAATTATGCTATTGTTGACTTGCCGCAGTCTGAAAATTTAATACTGGCAGTATTCCCGCCATTGGGCGCAAATGATTATCAAAAACAGATGTATCTGGACAAGGAAAATATGGAACCTGCTGATCTCCTTTCCACGCAGGCCAGTGACCTGACAAATATTAATTTTGTTCTGAAAAAATCGTCAACTCTGGGTATAAAAGGCAGGGTGCATGATGGTAGTATTGGCATTGCAGATATTCAGGTCGATGCTTTTTCAGTAAAGACGTATCATTGCTTGTCTGTCTTTACTGATGACAATGGGGATTACACCATCACAGGTTTAAAAGATACAGATGACTATGTCATTTCTGCATGGTCTGATGCTCACGAATCAGACTTCTATTATGCGATTCCATCGGCAGAAGCACCGGGAAATTATATCCCCTTATCCAGTGCCTTAACCCATTACAATGCCAGCACGATACAACCGACATCACCGCATTTATCCCATATTGATCTGATTTTGAATACCGATGTTTATTATAATGGCATCATCACGGGTCATGTTTATTTAAATGATGGTAGTCCTGTTGCAGGGCTCATTGTTCATGCCTGGTCGTACCCACTGAATGAAGGGAATTATGGCACAACAAATGATCAAGGCGCATATACAATTTATAGTTTGTACAGCGTCACTCCTCAAGATGCATCTGACAAGGGATATATTGTTTCTGTCAGCAGCAATCAACTTTCTGGAAAAACATATCCCTATCAGGCATATCCTGGAGCCTGTGATAATGACACAGCGACAAAGCTTGAAACCAATATCAATGACATTGATTTTTATATTCAAACTGGAAACAGTATATCTGGAATTGTTTTGAATGTGAATGGGCAACCGGTATCCGGTGTTTATATGACCGCATGGTCACAATCCCAAAAACAGCGAGCAGAAACAACGACAGATCAATCGGGTTCCTATACATTCTTGAACATGCAGATTGCGAATGATTATCTAATCACGGCATTTTATCCCAATTATCCGGTGATCTATTATCCTGATGCAAAAGAGGAAAAAATGGCACAAGGGATTGATATTACAAAAGGCAATGCAACAGATATTGATTTTAGATTGGATAAGGGCTTTGTTATTCGCGGTACTGTGTTTATTGAAAATGAGACTCAAAAGGCATCTTCTGGCATATGGGTAAATATTGGGTCAGAAAGCAAAAATATCGGCGTCGATGCTCCCACAAATGCGGATGGCATGTATGAATTTACCGGCCTTGATCCTGAAATTAACACTTTCGTTATTTCCATTCGACATCCGGATTATATGCCAGCCTGGTACAATACCAATGATGACAGTAATTTGTTCAATGATACATCCTATACAATGGAACAGAAAAGTTATGTGACACCCGAATTGTCTGAATCTGCTCAAGCAAGACATATGATTTTGAAAACCGGACTGTCCATAAGGGGAATCGTTGCATACAACCAGACACCACAATCAGACGTAACAGTGACAGCAATCTCTGAAAAAACAGGTGGCTTTGGACTGGCATCAACAAACGGTCAATTAGACAATGAGTATAATTTTGAAATCAATGGGCTTTCACCGGGCCTGTATGAGCTTTGTATTGAATCAGATATATTTTTGGATCAATCCTCAACCCTTGAATTAACGAACGAAAATATCAATACGATCTACGTGAATTTGACCCTTCAAAATCATCAGATCAGTGGTCAGATATCCGGACTTGCAAAGGGGGTAAATATTCACTTAAATGCCATATCAGCCTCCCTAAAATTTAACAGGATCATTCAGATCATTGGTGATGGCAATCCGCATCAAGCTTATATGATCAATAATTTAAAACCTGCGAATGACTATACTGTAGAACTCTATCATCCCAATCAATACCTGATTTACAACAAACAAAACCGATCTGCTGATGCCGACAAAATTAATGTCAATGGACATGTTACTGACATTGATTTTACAATCATCGAAGGATTTGAAACCCTTTCCGGTACAGTGACATTTCCAGAGTCAGCGCAATCTGGAGAAAAAGCCTATATTGAAGCGTATTCAGATAAAACATCAACCTTTGGAAGTGCTACGGTGATGTACGATCATGAAAAAACTGTGCCCTATATGATTTCCGGATTAAACGATGCAAAAGACTATGTTGTAATGATTGAATCTGAGATGTATCAGATTCAATACTTTGATCAACAGAGTCATCCTGAAAATGCAACGCTGATCGATACTACCGATACAATAGAAGATAAGAATGTCACCTTTATCCTTTATTCCGGAGCATCCATTTGCGGGAAAACCTATGATGATGGCCAACCGGCATCAGATATTATTCTGGTGGCCTACTCCAATAAAACCAACGCGTTTTATGGCAATATCTCGCAAAAGGATGGAAGCTATTGTATCGATGGCCTGAATCTGGCTGATGATTATGAATTAAAGGCCATCAGAAATTCAGACTCTGCACCCTTTTATTATAATCAGACCGCTACAACACGCGATCAAAACCAGACAACAAAGATCAATACCATTGACAATAAATATCAATCCAACATCGATATTTACTTAATTCACCTGGAAAGTATTTCCGGAACAATCCGAGATCAAAATGGACAGCCAGTTAAAAGTATTTGGGTCAGCGCATGGTCAGAAAGCCAGCAAACAGGTTTTGGATATTTCACGCAAGCTGATGGAACATACCTTATCGAGGATTTACCCAAAGGCAGT
>PEAL01000029.1 GCA_002753725.1 Deltaproteobacteria bacterium | reverse complement strand
AAATTACTGTTCCACCATGATCAGAAAGGGCTGTGGCTGTATCATTTGCATAGTTAAACATCGGGGCATCTACGATATTGTCCAATTTTAGATGAAAATACTCAGCAGAAAGCAATAGATTATACAGTTGAACACTTGCAGATAATGTATAGGACATGACATGTTTAACCTGGATGGAAATTTCTTGGTCAATCTGGATGGGATCACAGCCTGAAAATCCTGGATGGCCATCGGGAAAAGCCGGGTGTTCTCCAGGAGCAAGGACAGGAATGGGATCGATTGCTGGCAGAATCAAATTAAAATCTGCAATATTGTTCCATTCTGTGAAAAAAAACGTGTTTCCAAGTTTGATTTGACTAAAAGGGAGATGCCACTGTATCCCCCATACAATTGTTTTATCCACTTGAAAACTGCGGATATTTGTGATGGGATTTTTAAATACCGAATTATACATTTTTGCAGCATTACTGTCATCGAGAATTTCCATCGAACCAATTGCACATTGATAATCAAAAGAGCCTGCCAATGGATGAGAAATATCACCATATAATTCAAACCCCTTCAGACCATTCCAGGCATCTCTAAGTAGTTCGATATAAACGCCCGATGGCAGAAGGACAGATGTTCGCAACATGTCGATATCTCGGGTTTCATTATAAAAGCCTATCGGTACTTTCAGTTTTCCAAAACGCAACCCCAAAATATCAGCTATCCGGTAATCGGCTAATGCCCAATCGATATATGGCTTATCGTTTCCAATATCTCCCAGATCTCTTGCACTGATTTGAAGACCAATAAAGGCTGAATCTGATGCCCTCTTAACAAAATTGATCCCCATTTCATTGAATTGAAATGTCCCACCATCAGTGTCTGCCAAATAGTTATATTTATTGGAATAGAGAAAACCCTGAGAAATATATCCATGAATATCCAAAGATTGTGCATAAACGGCTTGTGAAAGTATTAACATTATTCCCAAGAGAATTGGGTGATAAGGCTTCATTTTTTCCTACTTTTCAGTCGATTGTATCGACAGTTAAAGTTTGATAACGCTTCAAATAAAGATAAGGGACTGAATTTTGCATAAATCGTTTTTTTTTACAAGATTTTTCATCTTTTTAAGAATGTTCGAAAAATAAATTCCCCATTTTAATTTTCAACAGATCTCATGCAATTTTTAAGCAAAATGAGCATCGACTCTTTTTCCCTTTTGTCGCATGAGCGCTTTATGTTATACTCATCAATATTCAAAATAAATAAAAAAAGACAACTCTCGACGAAACAAGGTAACAGCAATGGATCAAGAAACTTTAAAACGTCAATTATTGGAAACATTCAAGATGGAGCTGGATGAGCATATTCTAACCTTGAACAAGGGATTATTACGTCTGGAGCAGGGGATTTCCGGTGATGCTTTTGATGCGCTCATGGCTGAATTGTTTCGAGCAGCCCATAGTTTAAAAGGGGCATCACGTACCGTTGATATTTTAGATATTAACCTGATTGCTCATCGCATGGAAGATGTTTTAGGCCTGATTCAACATAAAAAAATAAAATTATCCAGTCATCTGTTTGATCTTTTGTTCCAGTCGGTTGACTTAATTAAAGAGGCCATGAGTATAAAATTAAATGGTGACGCACTCCCGTTTAATCAATTGAACACTATTGTTGAACAACTAGAAGCAGCAACGGTTGTTCAAGACAAAGCGTCTGTCAAACCTGTTACCAAAAAACAATGCGAGATACCAAAAATATCACCTGTTAAACAAAATGCCATACCGCTTAAACAAAATGCCATACCGCCTGCTGAATCTGAAAAAAAGGTGATGCTCACATCACTTGAAGAAACATTGAATTTTCTACCCGATAAAAAACAACTCAATCGCTCAAGAAAGGTCGTTGACAAAAAAGAAAACGATCGGTCTGTTGTTCAATTAAAGGAGAATTCAATTACTGGCAGTGACGATACCATCCGTGTTAAAACCAACAAGCTGGACATGTTAATGGCATGTATGGGCGAGCTGATGGGATCCCGCATGCGTACCATGCAGCGCATGACTGAACTTCAATCCATGCAAAAACAGATCAACCGATGGCATAAAGAATGGCGTCAACTTCGCGGTTCTGTAAAATCTTTTGAACGACATCATGAGACGACTTCTGAAATGGATCGTTTTTTTGATTTTATGCATCAGAATGCAGATCATCTCAAAAAAATGCATGGTGACATGAATTTGCTTGTTCGTCAATTTATGAATGACTGTGATCAATTATCGTTTGTTACGGACGACTTACAAGATAAAATTCGAAATGTTCGCATGCAACCCATTTCTTCTCTGTTTGATCAATTTCCCCGGATGATTCGCGATCTTTCAAGAAGTCAAAACAAAAATATTCGCCTGGAAATTTTTGGTGAAAAAACAGAAGTCGATCGTCATGTGCTGGATGCCTTAAAAGATCCATTGACCCACTTATTGCGCAATGCTGTGGATCATGGTATTGAACCACCTGATATCCGCGAACGTACCGGTAAGCAGAAACAAGGAGTGATTCAGCTTAAAGCGGCCCAAAAAGGCAGTACCATTGTTATTCAAGTCATTGACAATGGTCGCGGGATTGATTTGGAATCTATTCGACAGCAGGCGGTGCGCCAAAATATCGTGCCAGAACAAAAGGCACAGGCCCTTTCAGAACGAGAATTAACTGATTTGATTTTTTGTTCGGGTCTGTCTACGCAAACAACCATAACAGATATCTCCGGTCGTGGTGTTGGTCTGGATGTCGTTCGCCGTAATCTTGAAAAACTTCAAGGACAAATATTGGTTGAAAGCAAGCCTGCTAAAGGTACGAGCATAACACTGACAGTTTCTTTGTCTTTGGCAACCAGTCAGGTCTTGATGGTCAAAGTGGATGGCGAATTATTGGCCATCCCATGCACAACTGTCGAACGTATATTGAAAATTCATCCCAAAGACATCGGCCAGATCGAAGGAAAGCCTGCTATTGTTGTAAATTCCGAAGCATTACCCTTATATTCCCTTGCACAGTTGCTTGATTTTTCAGATACTGTTCAAGCCGCAGGTGAGGAGAAAAAAATATCGGTCATTGTGTTGATTGTGGCTGAAAAACGCCTGGCTTTTCGTGTTGATGAATTGCTTGAAACACGGGAAATTGTCATTAAAAATATGGGACAACAATTGCGTCGGGTTAAAAACCTTTCTGGCGCAACTATTCTTGGTGATGGTCAGGTTGTGATGGTTCTGAATGTTGCTGATCTTATGAAATCCGCTCAGCAGGGGGCTGCATACGTTCGGGCCATTGATGTTGCTCCCCCTCTACCTGAACGAAAACATATTTTAGTTGTTGATGATTCTATCACAACACGCACGCTGGAAAAAAATATTCTCGAAAATGCCGGATATCGTGTGTTGGTTTGTGCAGATGGTCAAGAAGCATGGGAATGCATTCAAAGTGAATCTTTTGATGCCATTGTCAGTGATGTTGACATGCCTCGGATGAATGGTTTTCAACTGACAGAACACGTCAGAGGTGATGAACGCTATAAAAAATTACCGTTTATTCTGGTAACTTCTCTTGAATCCAGAGCGGATAAAGTTCGTGGCATGGAGGTTGGTGCTGATGCCTATATCGTCAAAGGCACGTTTGATCAAAAAGAGCTTTTGGAAACCATAGAACGATTGATTGGTTAAATTATGATTCGTGTGATTATTGTTGATGATTCTCCAACATTTCGATTGTTGGCAAAAAGTATTTTAGAAAGTGATCCAGACATTCAGGTTGTGGGTGAAGCGATCAATGGCAGGGAAGCATTACGATTATGTGAACGTTATCGACCGGATGTCATTACTATGGATATCCACATGCCCAGTATGGATGGATATGAGGCCATTCAAAAAATTATGACAGATATGCCGTGTCCCATCGTTGTTTTAACAGGTACACCAGGTTCCAGAAACGAAAAAATTCACGAAAAAGCCATGAAATCGGGAGCATTGGTGGTTCTTCCCAAACCCAAAGATATTCAGGGGCTTGATCCAGCCGCAGATATATTGATCAGTAAAATTAAATCCATGTCAGAAATCAAGGTTATCCGTCGAAAAATGATATCCCGTCCAGTCGCTCCCAGGCGAACAAACGCCTTGGGTTCATTTCAAAAAAAAGCCATCCATCTTCTCGGAATCGGTGCATCCACCGGTGGTCCACCGGCAATCCAGAAAGTTTTATCCGGCCTTTCCAACCAGATTCCTTTTCCCATTGTCGTTGTTCAGCATATCAGCAAAGGGTTTGTTCATAATTTAGCCAAATGGCTTTCTGCAAGCACATCGTTTCCAGTAAATATTGCTGAACATGGACACCGGATGATTCCTGGAAATGTATATATTGCACAGGATAATCATCAGTTGATGGTTACAAGAGATGGACGCATCTGTTTGAGACAATCTGGCCCTGTAGATGGCCATCAGCCGTCAGCAACGGTTATGTTTGAAAGTATTGCAAAAGAATATGGCAATACAGGGATGGGCATTCTTCTCACCGGTATGGGGTGTGATGGTGCATCTGGATTAAAAAAACTCGCTGATACAGGTGCCATCACCATTGCTCAGGATGAAGCCTCAAGTGTTGTTTTTGGCATGCCGAAAGAAGCCATTGCTCTGGGAGCTGCGCAAAAAGTATTGCCGGTGACTGAAATTTCTTCATTTGTTAACCAGTATCTGCTAAGACTTTCAGTATAATACAAGCCTTGACGATATGGATTATGATAAATTTTTGGGCATCCTTCATATGCCCTCAAAAGTAGTTAACACTTTTTTGGATAGGTCTACAAGTGTATGCACATTTTTCATCTATTGATATTGGTTTTCCTCTTTTGCGTGGAGGAACATCGGCTTCAAATTTTTTAAGTATTGGTGAATATTACCTATGATTCAGACTCTTTTATCCTTTGGCCGAATGATAAAATTCAGCCATACCGTGTTTGCGTTACCTTTTGCCCTGTCTGCTGTGATTCTGGCTGGACAAAACGTCCAATTGAAAGCCTGGGATATTCTATGGATACTGCTTGCAATGGTGGGGGCACGATCTGCAGCAATGGGATTTAACCGCATTATTGATGCTTCTATTGATGCTAAAAATCCGAGAACCGCAAATCGGGAAATTCCTTCCGGAAAAATTTCATCGGCCCAGTCAATTGGTTTTGTTTGCTGTTTTTCCTGTTTGTTCATCCTTTCTTCAGCCATGCTGGGAAAAATCTGTTTTGTTTGTTCCATACCTGTTCTGTTGATTCTGTTCTTTTATTCATTCACAAAACGCTTTACGCGCTTTTCTCATATTTATCTTGGATTTGCCATTTCGCTGGCCCCCCTTGGTGCATGGATTGCTGTTACCAAATCTTTTGACTGGCCAATTGTAGTGTTAAGCCTGGCGCTTTTGACACATATTTCAGGATTCGATATTTTATATGCCTGTCAGGATTACACCTTTGATACCCAGGAAGGCTTGTTTTCTATCCCATCCCGATACGGTGTTCATAAGGCGTTGCAAGCTTCAAGGGTGCTGCACGTATTATCGTTTGTTTGCTTTGTAGCGATCTTTTTTTTGTTTGCACAAGGTAGCATTTATCTTTCAGCAACCATGATCATAGGCTTGCTTTTGTTTCTTGAACATGTGATGGTGAGTGCTGATAATTTAAGTCGAATCCCCATTGCTTTTTTCCACATGAACAGTGCGGTATCTATTGTGCTGTTGGCTGGAATTATCGGCGATGCTTTTTTTTCATAACCCTGGCAAGAAGAAATCGTTATGTCCCCCAAAAAAACAATTATACTGGGAGTAACCGGTGCATCAGGAATGATCTATACCATTCGTTTGATCAAAGGGCTCTTGTCAGCAAAAGTATCAATTTATTGTGTTTTCTCTGAAATGGGAAAACAGGTACTTGCTCATGAAAGCCAAAATATTGGACTGTTTGCACATCACTATACAGGGCAATCCATAAAAGCCTACCTAAAAGCAATGGACATTCTGACTGAATCCAATGGTCATTTACTTGAAGAAATTGCGGCCAATGATTTTTTTGCAAAACCAGCAAGCGGATCGTTCCAGCATGATGGTATGGTGGTTGTGCCCTGTTCCATGAAATCAACAGCAGCCATTGCGTGTGGCCTGTCAGACAACCTTTTACTCCGATCGGCGGATGTCTGTTTAAAAGAAAATCGCCCTTTGATTCTGGTCCCCAGGGAAATGCCTTTTGGTCGTATTCATTTAAACAATATGTTGACTCTGTCGGAACAGGGGGTCATTATTCTTCCAGCATGTCCGGGCTTTTACACAATGCCCGAATCGATCATGGATCTTGCGGATTTTGTTGCTGCCCGGATCATGGATCATTTAACCATTTCACACGATTTATCCCGCCGATGGGGAGCGATGAAGGAAAACAAATGATTGTTATCAAAACACTCTGTCGTTGGATCGATACACTCAACACATGGGTGGGTCATACAGTTGCCTGGGTAACACTTTTATTGGTTATTGCTGTTTTTACAGATGTGGTCATGCGGTATTTGTTTAAAACAAGTTATGTGTTTGTTCAGGAATTGGAATGGCATTTGTTTGCGTTTATTTTTTTGATGGGTGCAGGATATACACTGCTCAAAGATGGTCATGTGCGCGTGGATATCATTTATCAAAAAATATCACCCAAAGCCCGTGCCTGGGTGAATGTCATTGGTCTATTTATATTCTTATTTCCGGGATGTTATATGATTATCACGACATCCCTTTCCTTTGTTTACAATTCATACTCGATTTTGGAATGTTCGCCCGATCCAGGTGGAATACCTTTTCGCTACCTTATTAAATCTGCTATCCCCATAGGTTTTACTCTTGTTGCATTGCAAGGGATTTCAATGCTTTTGAAAAATCTGATGATTCTTTCTGATAAGCCCTTAGAAGAGGAATAGCTCATGTTTATGGAATATTTACCCGCCTGGATGTTTTTGGCGCTGACAATTTTGTTGATGATTGGTTTTCCTGTTACGTTTACATTGATGGGAACAGCGCTTTGTTTTGGACTCATTGGTTTTGGTTGGAATTTTTTCAATCTGCTTCCGCTTCGAATATGGGGCGTCATGACCAATGTTACGCTTCTTGCTGTCCCCTTATTTGTCTTCATGGGGGTCATGCTTGAACGTTCGGGCCTGGCGGAAGAATTGCTTGATACAATGGGGTTACTGTTCGGACGAATAAAAGGGGGACTGGCCATTTCAGTCATTATTGTTGGTGCATTAATGGGCGCATCAACAGGAATTGTTGGCGCAACAGTTGTCACCATGGGCCTTCTGGCTGTTCCCACCATGATCAAACGTGGGTATCAATATGAATTGGCCACCGGGACAGTTGCCGCATCCGGTACGTTGGGTCAGATTATTCCTCCCAGCATTGTTCTGGTTTTAATTGGCGATATTGTTGGCGTACCTGTCGGCGATCTGTTTATGGGGGCTGTTTTTCCTGGTTTAGTGCTGGTGAGTTTATATATTTTTTATATCGTCAGTGTATCAATCCTTAAACCCCAATGGGCACCCGCAATTCCTCAACATGAAAGAAATGCATTATCCGGCGTAATGCTTTTCAAAAAAGTTTTACGTGCCTTATTTCCACCTCTTTTTTTAATGCTTGCGGTATTGGGGTCTATCTTTGCAGGTATTGCATCACCCACTGAAGCTGCGGCGGTGGGTGCGGTGGGTGCGACATTTTTGACAGTTATCAATAGACGTTTCTCTATGAAAATTCTCAATGAAGTCATGCATGCCACTATGGAGCTGACCTGCATGGTGTTTATTATTTTGGTTGGCGCAGCGTCCTTTGGGCTGGTTTTTCGCGGAATGGGCGGTGATGAGCTGGTTCGGGAGTTCTTAGGGGCAATTGCACATGCACATGGAAAATGGTTTGTCTTGTTCATTGTGATGAGCTTAATTTTTGTTATTGGATTTTTTCTGGATTTTATTGAAATTACATTTATTCATGTGCCGGTTCTAGCGCCCATTATGATTGAATTTGGATTTGATCCCGTATGGTTTTGCATTCTGATCGCAGTCAATCTTCAAACATCGTTTATGACACCTCCTTTTGGTTTTTCGCTGTTTTACTTAAAAGCTGTAACTCCGCCATCAATAACAACCGGACATATATACAGAGGCATTACACCCTTTGTTTTTTTTCAACTGCTGGGCCTGATTATTGTGATTTTATTTCCAATCCTGGTCACCTGGTTGCCGCGAGTGGTTTTTGGAAATTAGGACTCGGAAAACGTTTCAACGCATAGGTCTACAAGTTTTGGTATTTTTTTAACTATCTGAAATTATGAATCATTAATAAAAAGCCCTTGTCTGTAGAAATATGGCAAACGAGCCACCTCTGAAAATTGGATAGAATGGTGTAAAGGTCAAATGGCATCAGGAACGATATTTTCATTCATTCAACTGAATATTTTTTCCATTAAGGACACGATTCATGCTTCTGACGGCACACATTTTTCCGCACATGGTGCAAGAATCTTCATGTTCCGGAATGGATGAATTTCTGTAAAATTTTGCTTTTTCAGGATCAATTGCAAGGTCAAACATTTTTTTCCAATCCAGATTTCTTCTGGCTAAGCTCATGTTATTATCCCATGTCCTTGCCCCTTTAATCCCTTTTGCAATATCAGCAGCATGGGCGGCAATTCTCGATGCAATAATACCTTCTTTCATATCGTCCAAATCAGGGAGTCTGAGATGTTCGGCAGGGGTCACATAGCAAAGAAAATCCGCTCCATGTGAGGCTGCAATGGCTCCCCCTATCGCACTGGTGATATGATCATAACCTGGAGCGATATCTGTTACAATGGGACCTAAAACATAGAATGGCGCTCCGTGACAAAGTTTTTTTTCAAGCATCATGTTTCCTGCAATTTCATCAAGTGACATATGTCCAGGGCCTTCGATCATTACCTGAACATTTTTTTCCCAGGCTCTTTTTGTTAATTCCCCAAGCACAATAAGTTCTTTAATCTGCGATGCATCGGTGGAATCATGGATGGAGCCCGGTCGGCATCCATCACCCAGACTTAAACTCACATCATATTTTTGGCAGATATCCAGCAAGCGGTCAAAGTGTTCATAAAAGGGATTTTCGCAAGCATTCAGTTCCATCCATGCAAACAAGAGAGAGCCACCCCTTGAAACAATATTTGTCAATCGATCCTTTTTTTTGATTATTTCAGCAACACCTCTGTTCAATCCTGCATGGATCGTCATGAAATCAACACCATCTTCCGCATGGGTCTGAACAACCTGAAAAAATTCATCAACAGAAATGTCCTTTATATTTTTTTCATAATACCCCACGGCATCATATATTGGAACCGTGCCAATCATAGCTGGAGACATATGGATGAGTTTATTTCTAAAGTTGCGGGTTTTTCCATAACAACTCAAATCCATAATTGCATCCGCTTTCAGCTCAAGCGCATATTTTACTTTTCCTAATTCTTTGTCGAGATCACAGCAATCTTTTGAAATACCAAGATTCACATTAATTTTTGTTTTTAAACCTTTACCAATACCACCTGGAAAGAGATTACAGTGATTTTTATTGGCCGGTATGATAATTTTTCCCTCAGCCATATATGACATGAGTCTGTCAATATCCATGTCCTCTGTTGCAGAGACGTGTTTCATCTCTTTGGTGAGCACACCTTTTCTTGCTGCATCCATTTGCGTACTATATGTCACTTTTATATTCCTTTATATTTTTTCTGATGGTTTCAATTTTTTGTCCAATATTATCAGCACCGGTGATCTCTGAAACCATTGCCACACACGTTGCACCTCGATGGATGATTTCATTGAGATTATGTTCCTTAATTCCACCGATGGCTACAAATGGAAGCGAAATATTTTCAGTCACATATTCCAGATAAGCGTGCCCAACCGGAGCACAAACATTTTTTTTCGTTTGCGTGTTGTATATGGGGCCAACACCGATATAGTCTACCCCTGCTTCCTCGGCTCGCCTGGCTTGATCAGGTGAATGAGTAGACAGGCCAATGATAAAATCCTGGCCTGTTATTTTTCTCACAGCTTCAATCGGATAATCCTCCTGGCCAATATGAACACCATCAGCATGAGTCATCAAAGCAAGATCAATATTATCATTGATAATAAACGTGACGTCATTGGCTTTTGTCATTGCTCTGATTTTTATACATTCATGATATTTTTCTAAAGACGATTTGTCTTTTTCCCGGTATTGAATAATTTTTATGCCAGCACTGATCATTTCATTAACAACGGTTATATTGCTACGTCCACAAGAAAGTGCTTCTGCTGTAAGACAATATATATCTGTATCCAGGCAATTTCTTTTGTTCCTGCTTTGTTGAGAGGATAATAAATGGTAGCACTTTTTTTCAAGGGCATAGGATTCAAATCTCAGATTTTCATAGTGTTTGGCAATATCATACTGATTCAAAATTTTTAGAGCCTCTTCAATAGAGCGCAATCCTTCCTGAACTCTTTTAAAATTGGCATGCATCATGTCTTCATTGTCTTTTCTCTTATCCACACGACTGATCGAAGAAACGGTTCGTCCAGGGTCTTGTTCTGTATCTCGATGATTGAGAAGGTCTTGAGTCATACCCCCCACGGATTTTCTGACATCATGCCTAAAATTTCTCAGTTTATTGGTAATAGAATCATTTCCATATTTAAACCGGATAATATCTTCAATAACTCTAATACCTTCAGAAACTCTGTTAAGATTTGCATCGACAATCCTTATGCTGCTATTCATAAACTTTCCTTTTTTTTAGGATGTTCCCCCATCCTCTGGTAATAATCAAAAATAATATCTGCCTGTTTGGCAGCAGCAATATTAATCTTTGGTGAATAGGGATGAAGTGTTTCAGATATTTCAGACGTAAAATCCCCTACCATATAAAATTTATTTTTGATTTTTTTGATGATGATGTCATCTGAATTTCCACTGCCAGCAATACCCGAAACAGAGACAATTAATTTATCTGAATTGAAATAGGTTTCAGCCAGCAGTTTTTTGGACACAACATTATCAAAAGCCTCAACAATAACATCACAATGATGAAAAAAACGATCAATGGTGTTTGGCTTGATTTCTTCCTGAATTGTGGTGATGTTAAGATCATGATTGATGGCCAGAAGGTTTTCTTTTAGCATTTCAACTTTAGGATGTCCTTTTTGTGCAATAAAATAAAACTGCCGGTTTAAATTGGAGACATCCACCACATCATGATCAATTAAAAGAAATTGTTTAAAACCACAGCGCACCAGATTGTGCGCACAGTTTGACCCGATACCTCCACATCCAGCAATAGCAATATAAACCGTTGCTGCTCTTTTTAAATAAACTGGAGAAAGATATCGACCTAACCCTTTTTCAAACCCATTGACACAGTGACTGTTTTTCTCAATATCTGACATCAGAATCGTTCCCAATCTTTAAATAGCGGTTGAATGTGAACCTTTTCAAGATATGCCACCATTTCATCTACGGATCTTGTGTCGGAAATTTCAAACTGATTGTTTTGATTGTCACCCATCGTATGTCCGCCAACAGCAGTTGTTGATCCAGCAGATATTTTTGTTATTCCAAGTTTCAAAATATTATTTCTAAAAGATTCACTTTCTCGGGTTGATATCGTAATACCACACCGTGGCAAAAAGATTCTGATAGCCACTATCATTTGAAGCATATCTCTGTCAGAAACACTGTTTTTGATGTCATAACATCCATCATAAGGTCTCATTCTCGGTAAAGAAATACTAATCTCTGTTTGTGGATATTGATGTTCCAGCCATTTGGCATGAAGAGCCAGAAAAAATATTTCCACTTGCCAGTCATCCAATCCTAAAAGAGCGCCGATATTGACATTTCTCATTCCAGCAATGGCGCCCCGTTGAGGGGCATCGAGCCGAAAGTGATAATTGCTTTTTGGACCTTTGGGATGAAGTTCTTTATATACTGTTTCGTTATATGTTTCCTGATATATGGTCAAACCATCCACGCCGGAATCGATCAGCGATTTATAATCGTTGGCCTCAAGGGCATATATTTCAATTGAAATGGAACTGAAATAGCGTTTTAAAATATTACAGCAGGACTTAAGATATGCCATAGAGGCTTTGGATGGTGCATCACCGGTTAATATCAAAATATGTTTCAAGCCTGTTTTTGCAATTTCCTGTGCCTCTTTTTCAACTTCATCAAATGACATCTGGTAACGCAATATTTGAAGGTCATGTTTAAACCCACAATAGAGACAGTGATTATTGCAAAAATTAGAAAGATACATGGGGGTAAACAGATGAATTGTATTGCCAAAATAGTGTCTTTTAATATCATGGGCTTTTTGAGCCATTTGTTCAAGATAAGGTAATGCTGCGATAGAAATCAATGCGGCAAAATCATCAATGAATAACCTGTTTTTGTGTATCGCTCTGTTAACCAAATCCTCATTAATACTTTCAATGCAAGCTTTAATATTGATTTCTTTATATTTCTTGTATTCATCAAAAAAACCCATTGTTTTCCTTTTCCTGTATGTCTTAAACTTATCTGATAAAACCTGTTAACGGTGAAGACATTGAAGCCAATTTACTTGTTACAGCTTGTCCTGACAAAAACGCTGTTCTACCCGCATTGATTGCCTGGGCAAAGGCTTTTCCCATTAAGATGGGGTTTTCAGAAGTTGCGATGGCCGTATTTACAAGGCATGCATCTGCACCGGCTTCCATCGCCTGGCATGCATGTGATGGTTTACCGATACCGGCATCAATAATTATGGGGATATCAATCTCTTCAATGAGGATATTGATCATTTCTTCTGTTCTGAGACCACGGTTTGTACCGATGGGAGCCCCTAAGGGCATAATGGCAGCAGCACCTGCTTTGACAAGGTCTCGTGCGACATAAAGATCGGGGTTTATGTATGGAAAAACTTCAAATCCTTCTTGAACTAAAATTTCTGTTGCCTTAACGGTTTCATATCCATCAGGCAGTAGGTATCTATTATCTGTAATGACCTCAATTTTTATCCAGTTACCACATCCGACAGCCTTTGCAAGCCTTGCAATTCTAATAGCTTCTTCAGCCGTTCTTGCACCAGATGTATTGGGCATGAGTTGCATATGTGGAGGAATATGTTGCATCACGTTGTCTGTTGTTGAATTAAAATCCACACGTCTTAAAGCAACCGTTATTACACAGGACTCCGAACTGTCACACACCTCTGGAATAATCCGATCAGAAGCATATTTGCCCGTGCCAATAAAAAGACGACTGGTCAGTTTTTTTCCCCCTACTTCAAACAAATCGTTGTTTTGAAAATGATCGTGCATGTCACCCGCCTCCCACAAATCTTAATATTTCAAGCACATCTTTGTCTTTAACAGATGTGTTGTCATAGTGTTCCGTTTGAATTATATTTCTATTTAATTCAACAACAACGGAATCTGGATGAATATCTTTTGTTTTTAAAAAATCACCAATAGACAGGTGTTCATTAAATGTCATTTCTTTACCATTAAGCGTAATAACCATTTGATAAGGTATCCTTTTTTATCAAAGTATATAGGATATCTGAAATTTTTGAATTTAAGTGAATGCGGTGGACGTGTTATCCAGGTGGGATAAAAAAAAAGCTGCCCAAAGGACAGCTTTATAATTGACAGTGTTAACAGTCTATATTATCGCTTCCCTACGGCAGTATTAACTGCATCAGGTTCAAAGGGTCTGATAATTAAATCATCTCAGCCTGAAAAGGCCCCCCCGCAAAATTACTTAAATTAACTATTCAAAAAATATGATTCTGTCAACACATTATTGTTCGAAATGTCGATAACACCTTGCTATGAATCACCACTTGACTTTCTAATGTTTGTGTGTTTTTAAATTTTTTAATTACGAAAAAACTTAAACCCCAAAAATTGCAATCCTGCTCGCTATAAACCGACAAAGGAATAAGGAGTTAAGCATGTTACAAATGAAAAATTTATCGACAGATCTTCAAACAGCCTTTGGACCTGAACAATATATCCCGTTAACGAAATCGTTTGATCATATTTATGATTTATTTGATGAACAAAAGAACGCTATTGGTCTTATACAAAATGATTTTGTTGAATATAAAAAAATGGACATTGAACGAAAAGCAGAAATCAAAAAAGATTTACTCGTTGAGTTAGCAACAAAAGCTGATATCGAAGTATTAAATGGCAAAATTAATACACTCGAACAAAAAATGAATGGTAAATTTGATACACTCGAACAAAAAATGAATGGTAAATTTGATAAATTCGAACAAAAAATGAATGGTATATTTGATACACTCGAACAAAAAATGAATGGTATATTTGATACACTCGAACAAAAAATGAATGGTAAATTTGATACGTTCGAACAAAAAATGAATGGTAAATTTGATACGTTCGAACAAAAAATGAATGGTAAATTCGATACGTTCGAACAAAAAATGAATGGTAAATTCGATACACTTGAAGCAAAACTCAGCGGTGAGTTTAAAAGTATTCGGCTATGGATGAAAATGTTGATTGGGGTTGCTATTTTGGGTATTACATGTTTTAGCCCGACAGCCCAGGTTCTGATAAAAATGTTAACATTTTAAACGTAATCCGTTCCACTCCTCCAATAAATTATTTGATACCAAAATAATGCATAATTTTTCCAACAATATGTTTGGGTGATCCTTCTGCATTCATTTCCTGACATTCTGAATCCTCGATCATCATTTCATTTTTTTCTTTGCGAGAGCTGAGAACCTCTGCCAGCAAGGTGGAAAGATCCGGATTTTTCTGTATGATGGGTGCGATATCTTCACGGGTAATTTCAATCAAATGGGTTTCTGTAATTGCAATAACATCAGCGCTTCTTGTCTCACCGGTGAGAAGGGCCATTTCTCCAAAAAATTTCCCTGCACCTAAAACAGCAAGTTCAATAATTTTATCATCCGGTGTTCTCAATTGTACCTTTACAGCACCTTCAATAATAATAAACAGAGAATCCCCCTCATCTCCTTGACGAACAATATATTCATTATCACGAAATTTACAGGAATGAACGCGTTGACTGATAACAGATTTATCTTCATCAGGAAAGGGCTTGAAGACATCAATATCTTTAATGATACTTAGCGGTTCAATGGTATTGAATTCTTCTCTGTTTTTATCGTCAGATAGATATAGAAGGTGGCGTTTAATGGCTTTTTCAATCCCGGCCCTTCTTAAATGCGCTCGAACACGTTTCCATACGGCTTCTGATATGGGCAGTTTTCTTGCATAATCATCCAGATAGTAATAAACACCATAAACCGTTGACCAATCGGTCATACCTTTCATTCGGGTAAACGGTTTTGGAAATTTCAAGATTTCTTCAACAGATAGAAGTGCATCAATGATAATTTTTTGGACGCGGGCAGGTGGATAGCGGGAATCAATATCGATATCAATAAATTGTTCAATGTTTTTATTGGGATAACTGAAATTTTTAATATTTGATTCACTGACAACCCCATTGGGAATATGAATGATCGCTGTATCTCTGGTTTGAAGGCGTGTTGCACGCCAACTGACATCCAACACTTTTCCTTCATCAAATGTTCCGATTTTCACCCAATCACCCGGACGAAAAGGGCGTTCAAGATTCAACGCAATTCCGGAAAAAATGTTTGACAGGTTCATCTGGACGCCCAAACCGATAATCATGGCTGCGACACTGGATGTTGCCAATAAACCGGTAACTTTTTCTCCAAAGACATAGGCCACAATACCGAAAATCGCCAGGACGATCACCAGAGTATCTACGAATCGACGTGCGACACTGGGTATTTTTCGTCCGGTTTTGTCTTCTAATGGAATCCAGATATAGCGGTTAACGGCCATATTGATACAAATAGCAGGTATCAACCACCAAAGAACATCAAAAATTGTTTTCACCAGCGCCAGTTTTTCCATTGTGGTTTTGACGAACAACCAGTCCAAAAGAATCAGTTCAAAACATTTAATAATCATCCACACGGTCAAAACCTGGGCAGACCAGATGGTATTTTTAACATTTAGAAATACTTTTTTTTGTGAAAGAAATCGGGTGATCATCAAAAAAATAATTCCTATAAAAATCAAGTGCTGATCGATACTCCTGGAGAATATTTCTCGAAAATTAAACTGACTTTTTTTAATGAGCATTCCAAAGTTAAATCGGGAATACTTGACCACACCATTTTTTAAATTCAAATATTCTGGAATCCCCAATGTGCTAATTTCTGACGTATCTTGATAACAAATAAATTTATCGACGCACCATTTGGATGAGGGGTTGAGCAGTTGTTTGATTGTTGAGTTATTTTTTTCTGAAATCTCCAGGTCATCACCCATCCCTAAAACATCGACAACAAATATTAAATTATTTCGGGTTAAATGTTTGTGTCGAAAATTGAAACCAACAATATGACGTCCAAAAGGCGGCGATTCATCAAAGGCATCCAGATGAAATCGTCCAGAGACTTTATATAAATGATGATCAATCTCATCACGATTTTTTCGGTTGATCGGCCCTTCAATGGTTAACTCGCCAACAGAGTTGGCAAATTCAAAATCTTGTGATGCAAAAGAACCTTGAAATCTGAACCACATATAAAAATCGATCTTTGCGGTCATTGACTTAATATCGAGGTCTTCAATTTTATTTAACTTAATCCCTGTATAGACAACTTTGGTCAGATACATGTATTGATTATCAATATAAAGCAGCCGTTTGCTTTTTAATTCCGCCTCAACATCATCAATATCCATTATATTATTGACGATTTGAAGTTGTGTTAATGACGATACAATATTTTTATTCTTATAAATTCCAATAGATACGGGTTTCTGAGCATCTCCGAATTCATTGAAATAATTGAACCCGGTAACGCCCTCAATCGCCAGGTCAACACTGTTTAATTTTTCCAGCCAATCCCTGATCGCAATTCTATCATTGGAAATATTTTCCCCTGGTTCTTTGATCTTACACTGTTTAATAGCATGATACAAAATCATTGCTGTGTCATAAGCAAAAGCGGCATGCCATCCAGGTTTTTGATGAAATGTTTCAGTAAATTTATTTACAAATTGTTGCCCTTTTTCATTGGCTGTATCCATGATTAAAGGGGTGGTCACATATAAACCATTGGTATAAAATCCAGGCGTTTCTCGTTCTTTTGGATACTCTTCAAAACTTTTTTGAAATCCAGCGGATGCAAAAGAATCAGGCATAAGGATGGTATAATTCAGCTTACGATCTTTGATCATTTGAATAATTTTACTGCCCTCAGCACTATGCCCGGCAAGAAAGATCAGACCGACATTTCTCTTTCGCTCAAGCTCATCAACGATCTGTTTTAAACGTTCATCCAATGTTTTAGCATCCACTTCATAAGACCAGACCTTATTTATGCGAATCCCAATTTCTTTTGATTTTTGAACAAAAACATCGGCCAGATATTGACCATATTCAAGATCTTCACGGATCACGCTGACAGATCGGGTGCGAAAAATTTCACGCGCATAGATGGCTAAAAAACGACTCTGAAGATTATCATTGAAAATTGTTCGAAAATACCAGGGATTGTCCTGAGTAACCTGGATATTGGTTGAGGCTGGGGTGATTGCAGGAATGCCATATTGCTTATAAATCTTTCCAGCTCTTATGGAACAAGAACTGTAAAGATGACCGATAACAGCAACATGAGTATTTTGTTTTGCAATTGTTTGGGCGATGACTTCAGCTTGTTGAGCATTATTTTGATCGTCGAAAACATCAATCTCAATTCCGGGAAATTGATCTTCATCCATTTGTTTTGCATGATCTAAGAATAATTGAACAGCCTGGACGATAGATTTCCCCATCATCTCATTTTTTCCAGTCATCGGCCCAACCACCGCTATACGAATTTTTGCCTGCTGCTGGTTACATGCCCCAAAAAATAGAGATAATATCAGAGACACAAAAGTACTCAAAATGAGAAAACGCTGCCATTTATTCATTGCGCTTATCCTTGTGAAAAACGGATTCATTCTCAAATTCTCGAGAGTCTTAATAAAATTTATGTCTCTCGAGTCAAATTGATTCAGATTAAGAATTCTTTGATTCAGATAACAAGTTTTTAAACCAAGACAGTTTTAGGACGCTCAATAGCGATACTACCATAGGTTCTTCTTTTCCACATGCTAAACAAATGAAAAAGGGAAAGTAGATTTGTCTATCAAAAATGCTTTCCCTTTCTTTTTTTATTCTTTTGTGGATTTGTTGTTTTTCTTTTTTCCCTTTGGTCGGCTCTTGCCATTTGAACCACTAAATATTTTTCCGCGTTTGGTTCGTTTGTCTCCTTTTCCCATGCTAACACCTCCTTAAATAAAATATACAATAATATTAATGATATATGTAAATAATCACAAAACCTGTTAGTATTATCAAATTTTGTTATATTGTCAATGATAAAATATAATACCATATAGCGTTTAGTGAACTTAGGAACGTTCGGAAAATAAGTTCCCCTTACGATATTTGAGTGAAAAAATACAGCAACGGAAAAACAAAAAGTAAAAAGATAATCGTATTCCAAACAAATAAATTTGATGACATTCGGGTGTCCAGTTCAAAAATAATTGATGCCACTACTGAAAAAATGGCCGCAGGCATAAACGATTGAATCATGACAACAGATTTCATTAATGGATCCAGCGGCAATATCAAGGTCAGAATCAGTGCAACCATTGGAATGATCACAAATTTGATGATTGCCAATAACACATTTATCTTTTTGTACATAATTTGTCGGGTCAACGAATAGGTCATACCCAGAGAAAAATAATAAATCGATATGGATATCAACAGCAACATATCAACAGGCATGTCAATGGAGATACGTTTTATTTGATATTTTTGCAAAGCAAGGGCAATCAACGTGGTATAAAGAGGAATGTTTCGAACATTGACCAACGAATCAACAATCAGTTTTCGTCTGGAAAGGGGGGCCTGTGTTGCTTGAATCCATCGGGCATAGGGAAAAATAAACATAAATAGATAAAAAACAAAATAAATCAAAAAAATATAGGATAGCGCAAGCCCCTGCTCCCCCAATAGCAAGTAGCAAATAAATCCACCCAGTGTAAAACCATGATTGGATAATGAAGCGGTAATCACAAATGTCGCATGGTTTTTTCGCGACAGGTGAAGGGGTAAAGCTAAAAAATATCCAACAACAAAACCAATAACAACAATGCTCAATCCAGCCAATGGCAGAAAAACCAACGACGGTGATAGTTCGAGCCCCCATACTGTCCAGAGGATGAGGATTGGATCAAACACACAAAGATTAAACAATACAATCCGGCGTGCCGTTTGATCAGGTGATACAAAGTATCTTTTTCCAAACATTCCCATCAAAAATGGACCGATAACAAGTATTTGGAAAAGGATAAATTTAAAGGATATGGACATGAAGATTTATATTGTCTCTACATTACATGAAATGTTGAACGGCTCACCAAAGAATCACGCCTGCACTGAATTTAAGAGACGCACCTTCGTGCGTCTCTGTTTGTAATGGATATCGGGTTTAATCGTCAGACCCAACACCAAAAATCTGGAGCATAAAAATAAACATATTGATAAAATCCAGGTACAGGGTCAAGGCACCAAGAATCGATCCTTTTCGAACGATTGCTGTATCAAGACCATCTGGTTGCGCTAAAGCCATCATTTTAAGTTTTTGCGTATCATAAGCGGTTAATCCAACAAAGACAAACACACCAATATAGCTGATAATGGCTGCGATGAACGGGCTTCTGAAAAACATGTTTACCACTGAGGCAATGACAATGCCGATCAGTCCCATGAAGAAAAAACTTCCCATTGATGTCAAATCTTTTTGAGTCACCATTCCATAAATACTGCATACCACAAATGTTCCAGCACAAATAAAAAATGTACTGGCAATGGATGAAAAGGTATAAACAATAAATATGGATGATAGTGTGGCGCCATTGAGTGCTGAGTAAAGAATAAACAGGCCTGTTGCTGTCGAGGCTGTCATCCGATCCACACGAGCGGCCAGAAAAAACACAATGACAAATTCTGCGATAATCATTCCCCAGAGAATGAAAGGGTTGCCTAATACCACATATTTCAGCGAGCTGTTTGCCACTGCAAAAGCAATGAAACCTGTGATTCCCAAACCAGCGGCCATCCAGTTATAAACACTTTGAATAAATGAATTGACCTGTACCTGTGTGTCGGTACGTTGAAATGCATACGTTTCCATAAAATTCTCCTTTTTTATAGTGTATCGTGTATAAACTTACCAATAATGAAATATAACAATCTTCTGTTAATTTTTCAAGAGAAAGACATCCAAATTTTTATAAGCATCAACGATAGTTTGATATTGACAAGCTGTCAGAAACGTGTGAAATGAATAAAAAACTTTTTAATACGAATTATTTGGAAAAAATATTATATGCGATAATAATAATCAAAGGAAAGGGTTTTTGGCATGTCAAACGTTCAAAGAAAGGAAATCTTGCTGGAAAGTGGGACAAACGAACTTGAAATTGCTGAATTCATATTGGGGCATCAGAGTTTTGGTATCAATGTAGCAAAAATCAGGGAGTTCGTTCCCTATGACCCAGCGCAAGTGACAAAAGTGCCTAACTCTCCAAAATCAATGGTGGGGGTTTTTTTACTGAGAGGTCGAACCATTCCATTGATCGATTTAAATACGCATTTGGGAAGGCAAAAGAGTCTTGATTCTGAAAGACCTGTCGTCTTGGTTACAGAATTCAATACTCTGGTGAATGGTTTTATTATTGATGCCATCAATCAGATTCACCGTTTGTCCTGGAGCGATGTCAAATCTCTCAATCCTATCTTAAAAAAACACACAACACGATTTACTGGAACGGTCAGTGTCAAAGAAAAAGAGGTACTGATTATCGATCTTGAATATATTGTCACTGAAATCTTTCCAGAAAGGATGAGAGGACTGACCCAACTCAATGAGAGTAGTAACGCTGAAGAAGATATCATCAGCAGACGCGCATCCGGTCAGATTGTCATTGCTGAAGATTCAGGGATGATTCGAAATATGATCACAAAAACTATCGGCGCTGCGGGGTATACAAATCTAAGAAGTTTTGATAATGGAGAAACGGCTTATCTGTATATAAAATCAACAAAAGAAAAAGCAGAACAAAATGGAAAAAAACTGATGGACTACCTTTCTTTGGCCGTATCTGATATTGAAATGCCAAGAATGGATGGTCTGACAGTGTGTCGCAATGTACGAGAAGAACTTAATGAAAAAATATTTCCTATTGTTATTTTTTCATCATTGATCAATGAACAAATGGCGATCAAATGCCGAAGTGTTGGCGCCAATGCTCATGTAACAAAGCCCCAGATGGGTGAATTGGTTGATATTATGGATAACCTAATTTTCAATAAAGTAAAAAACCACTGATTATCACGGATTTGAAAAGGAAAATCATATGGCTCACGAAAAAACTAGAAATGAAATTTTACTTGAAACAGGAACCAATGAAGTTGAACTGGCTGAATTTTTTATAGGTAAGGGTAGCTATGGTGTGAATGTCGCTAAAATTAGAGAATTTGTTCCATATGAAAAAAAGGCTGTTACAAAAATTCCCAATGCACCGCCTACGATGATGGGAATGCTTTTATTGAGAGGAAAAACCATCCCCCTGGTTAATCTTAAACAAAATCTCGGACAGAAAGATGATACAATATCAGAACGTCCGGTTGTGCTGGTGACTGAATTTAACAATCTGGTCAATGGCTTTCTGATTGATTCAATCAATCAAATTCATCGGCTGTCCTGGAGTGATATTAAACCCTTGAGTCCTGTTCTTTCGCAGCATTCTCATCGCATTACCGGCACTGTACACCTTAAAGGAAGAGACATTCTTATTCTTGACCTGGAATATATCATTGGAAGACTTTTTCCTGAAAACATGTCTCGATTGATAGAATTTGAGGATGAAAATCGGGTCAAATCGGAAGTATCCATTCAGGAGCGTAGAAATAAATACCCGGTTGTTATTGCCGAAGATTCTGGAATGATCAGAAAATTAATAATCAATGCCCTAACATCAGAGGGCTATAAGAATGTTCGAGATTTTGATAATGGGTTGTCAGCCTTTAATTATATTGCAACCTTAAAGCAACAAGCTGAATCAGAACGAAGGCCCATCAATGAATTACTGGGCATTGTGGTCTCTGATATCGAGATGCCGCAAATGGATGGTTTAAATTTGTGTAAACGGGTCAAATCAGATACGACGTTATCTCAGGTACCTGTTATCCTGTTTTCTTCACTAATCAATGACCAAATGATCCAAAAATGTAAGCGTGTTGGCGCTGATGGTCAAATATCCAAGCCAGAAATGAAAAAGATGATTGGGTATATTGATCAAATGTTGGGCATTCAAGACAATGATATTGTCAGTAATTAATTATTTTGAATTATTCAGTCTCAGCCAATACCCCCCAACGCAGAATTTATTCTGTTTCAGAAATCACCCGATCCATTCGTTCGCTTTTGGAAAATGAGTTTCCATTTGTATGGGTTTCCGGTGAGATTTCCAATTTTAGAAAGCCTGCATCTGGCCATTATTATTTTACTTTAAAAGACAAGACCGCTCAAATCAGTGCTGTCATGTTCAGAGGACAAAACCGTCAGTTAAAATTTAATATTGAAGATGGTCTTCAAATCAATGGGTTAGGGCGGTTAACAGTATACGAACCCTATGGTAATTATCAAATAATTCTGGAATATCTCGAACCTGTTGGACGTGGGGCACTTCAACTGGCTTTTGAACAACTAAAAGCACGCCTCGCTCAAGAAGGTTTATTTGATCAAAAATACAAACAGCCTCTTCCGTTTATCCCTGAACATATCAGTGTTATCACATCTCCTCAGGGTGCTGTCATTCATGATATCATGAATGTCCTCACCCGACGATTTCCCAAACCGGTTCAAATTGTTCCGGTAAATGTTCAGGGGCAAAAGGCAGCCAATGAGATTGTTGATGCCCTTAAAAAAGTGAATGAGCAACAACGATCCGATGTAATTATTATCGCGCGGGGCGGCGGGTCATTGGAAGATTTTCAAGCGTTTAATGAAGAAAAAGTGGCGCGTGCAATTTTTGCATCAACCATACCGGTTGTTTCCGCAATTGGTCATGAAACGGATTATACCGTTGTTGATTTTGTCTCAGACTTAAGAGCACCAACGCCATCAGCAGCGGCTGCAATGCTTGTTCCAGAACGTCGAGAACTGCTTCAAAAACTGAACGTTACTTATGAATCACTGATTCAGGCGTTAACCCTTAATATTCAATATCGACGAATGTCATTAAAAAATCTATCCAAACGCTTGAAAACACCGAGAAGCATTTTCGAAGACATGCGATTGAAGCTGGATGACCGAACGAACAAACTTATTGATCGAATGAACAGACGCTTAAAAAACCGAGCCAATCACTTAAAACGACAACTCAATCGAATGCTCATTGCAGGCCCTCAGGACAAAATCATTGCATCAAAAAAAGAACTTAACTGGCATACATCTGCATTAATTCGAACCCTTGAAAAATATCATGATCAGCATCAATCTCGGCTGAATACCCTGAAAGGTCGCTTGACCGCACTTGATCCATATGCCATATTGAAACGTGGCTATAGTGTGACACGATCATTACCTGAAAACGAAATTGTCAAGCATGCAGATAGCCTTCACCCCGGACAGCACCTGGAAGTGATGCTGGCATCCGGCTGTATTGACGTCATTGTGGAAAGGATTTACAAAAGTGGCGAAAAAAACAACCTTTGAGTCTGCAATCGAACAACTCGATAAAATTGTCGAGGAACTTGAAGCAGGCGATATCCCCCTGGAGCAGGCGATTAAAAAATTCGAGGAAGGGGTCAAATTATCCCAATTATGTTCAAAACGCCTGGATGAAACCGAAGAAAAAATGAGCATGCTCATTAAAACTGCGGAAGGTCAACTGACAACCATTCCGTTTGATTTACCCTGATGCTTGATTTAACTCATTATTTAAAAACACGCCAAAAACAGGTCAATGACAAACTCATGGCCCTGTTTTCACCCATTGAAAAAAAGAAACGCCTGTTTGCAGCCATGCAACACAGCCTGATGGCAGGCGGCAAACGGATTCGTCCGATATTATGTATCAGTGCTGCCGAGGCTGTGGGGGCCTGCTCAGATGATGTTCTCACTGTGGCTTGTGCCATTGAATGTATTCATACCTATTCTTTGATCCATGATGATTTACCATCAATGGACAACGATGACCTGCGGCGTGGCATCCCTACATGCCATAAAGCCTTTGATGACGCTACGGCAATATTGGCAGGCGATGCTCTCCTGACATTGGCTTTTGAATTGCTTTCCACTGAATTTCTTTCAAAGTTTCATCCAGAAAATGGTTTACATGTCATTCGTCTTATTGCCCATGCATCCGGTCCTTATGGAATGATTGAAGGGCAAATGCAGGATATCACCGCTGAACAACACCGCCTGACACTGGATGAACTGGAAAATCTGCACCGGTTAAAAACAGGCGCACTGATCGCAGCATCGGTGAATACAGGTGCATTGCTTGCTAGGGCAACAGATGAGCAAAGCCATTTGTTAAATGACTATGCTCAAAAAATTGGACTGGCATTTCAGGTGATTGATGATGTACTCAATATCAAGGGAGATCCAGATTGTCTGGGAAAAGCAGTGGGCACAGATCTGGTGCTTCAAAAAAATACGTATCCAGGCTTGATGGGACTCGATACTGCTGAAAAAAAAGCCCATCAATTGGTTGAATCTGCTATAGAATCACTGATATCTTTTGATCATCGCGCAGATCCCTTACGATCAATTGCAGAGTATATTGTCCAACGTGATCGATAAACGGGTGCATATTAATATTAAGGAATACTCGAAAAATAAGTTCTCCCTTTTAGATTGGAGTCCTAAAGCTTTAGCTTTGGGAGTGCCTTAGGAATCACGATTAAATAATTTTAACATTCAATCATGGGCGAATCCAATCTACTATACTTCCCCAACTGTTGGATGCACCCTTCAATAATTAACGAAAATTATTCAGACAGAATGAAAAATTTACCACAGTATTGCCAATATTTCAAAATATTAAAAAAACAAAATGTATAGATCTATTCGACAAAAGAATTTTGATTTTATTTGAATTGAATGTTAATTGATTCAGCATACTTTTTTCTCACTATAAATTACGATTACGGATAGGTTTACTCATGTGTGAATCAATTTTATCCACGTTAGAACAAAAAGTTGCCACCGCTCCGACAACATCCGGTGTCTATCTGATGAAAGATAAAAAAGGTGACATTCTTTATGTGGGCAAGGCAAAAAATTTGCGAAAACGCCTGTCTTCCTACTTTCTAAAGCAGGAACAGGATCATCAAAAAACAGCCTTGTTAATTCGTAAAATCCATACCTTTGACACCATTATCACTGCTCATGAAGATGAAGCTCTGTTATTGGAATCAACACTGATCAAAAAGCATCGACCACGATACAATATACTGTTAAAGGATGATAAACGCTATCCCATCATTCGAATGGATTTAACCAGCGCTTATCCATATCTTTCTGTTGTGCGCAAAAGCAAAACAGATGGTGCCATGTATTTTGGCCCCTTTCCCTCTGGCCGGTCGGTTCGAGAAACCCTTCATACCATCAATAAAATGTTTAAAATCAGGAAATGTCGTCATAAACAGATCCAAGCCAGAACCCGTCCATGCTTAAACTATCAAATCAAGACCTGTCTGGCGCCTTGCTGTTTTCCTGTGGAGTCGAAAGAATATCAAAAAATTGTTCAAGAGATTATTTTATTTTTAAAAGGAAGAACCCCGGCACTGGTCAGACAGCTCAAACGAAAAATGATTACTTATGCAGATCAACAAGATTATGAAAATGCAGCAGTTATTCGTGATCGCATGCGATCCATTGAAAAAATTTTAGAAAAACAAGTGGCTGTAAGCACATCACCGGTAGATTGGGATGTTGTGGGATGGGCTGACAACGAGCATGCTGCTGTGTTCACAATGATGGCTGTTCGAAGGGGACGTCTGGCCAATACAAGTCATTATTACTTTACAAAAGGCTTGTCCACAGTCAATGAAATGATGGAGTCTTTCATTCGCCAATATTACGAAAATGTGCCTCTCATTGCCAATTCAGTGATTACATCCCTCGATCTAAGCCATCAGGCGAGTTTGGAACGTTATCTGGAAAGTCTCACATCTAAGAAAGTGTATATTATCCATCCGGTGAGAGGTGAAAAACGTCGATTGGCATCCCTGGCCGATGAAAATGCCAGTAACGAATTGACTGAACGAGATGCCGCCCAAAATAAAATGAATCGAACATTGATCAATCTTCAAAAAGCATTAAAACTCAATCAACTTCCAGGCCGGATCGAATGTTTTGATAATTCCAATATCAGTGGCACATCACCGGTTGCCAGTCGTTCAGTATTTGTGGATGGTCATCCAGACCCTTCGGCTTATCGTCGATACCATATTAAAACTGTTCAAGGGGCTGATGATTATGCATCCATGAAAGAAATTTTATCCAGACGATTTAAAAGCGACGATCCCTTGCCTGATGTATTGATGGTCGATGGCGGTCGTGGTCAGTTGTCCATGGCAGAGCTTGTATTAAAAGAAATACATTTGGATCATCCATTATGTATTATTGGTATTGCCAAGAAAAAAGCGCTTGAAACAAAAGATAAAATTTATATTCCCAAAAGAATCAATCCCATCAATATTTCCGATGATGCTCTTTTTTTACTACAACAGGTTCGGGATGAAGCCCACCGGTTTGCGATTCAGTTTCACAGAAAAAAACGACAGAAAAAACAGACAGAATCTTTTCTGGATGACATCCCGGGTATTGGGCCTAAGCGTAAAGCCATGCTTATCGCTCATTTTGGTGGAATTCAACCTCTAAAACAGGCAGACGTTTCCGATTTTGATGGCATTCCAGGGATCTCGAAAGAGGTGGCTGAAAATATTGTAAAAAAAAGCAAGAATGACGAAAAAATAATTCAAAAATTATCGGATGTTGGGGATTAAGGATCCAGATACAGATAATATTCATACTACTCTTTACATTAAATATTCCTTGATTAATTAAACAGTCTCGTATATTATCCTTAAATACTGATTTTAAGGATAGCAATGGTTGCTTAAAATACAAATTTAAGGGTATAATATGATTCAATATGACCAAATAATCGACCAGAATCCATGGTGGATTCATGCAAAATACCTCCCTGTTGAGGCATCCTGGCCACATCGGAATCTTTTTTCAAGCCTTTCAGACGATTTGTCCAAAAATTTAATTCAATTAATCACAGGATTGCGGCGGGTGGGGAAAAGTACACTGTTAAAGCAACTCATTTCATTACTTTTACAAAAAAAAGTCGTTGCTGATCATATCTTATATTTTTCTTTTGACAAACATGCGATTGATAAAAATTCAGCATCCCTGGAGGCATTAATTGATATATATATGGCTCGGCGCTTAAAAAAACGTATTTTTGAAATATCTGAAAATGTATATTTATTCATTGATGAAATACAATATATTGATTTCTGGCAAGATATTTTAAAACGATATTATGATATGAACAAGTGCATAAAATTTATTATCAGCGGTTCTCAAAGTACAAAACTTCAAGGAAAAAGTAAAGAAAGCCTGGCAGGTCGATTGATAGAATATACTGTTTGTGTGTTATCGATTGATGAATATTTGGATATTTCAGGTTTGAAAAATAATTATAAAACAATTTGGGACTGTCAACTCACCCATAATGGTTTTCATGAATTATATGATTATCATTACGAAAATCGTCTGCATCTTGAAGAAAGATTACCAGGATATCTGTGTTATGGACAATTTCCTGAGACATTACAATATGCTGAAGATATCAAATTCGGGTATGAATATATCAAAGAGTCTGTCCTTGGAAAAATATTGGAAATTGACATTCCAGCACATTATAAAATTGAAAAAGTTAAAGAATTTAAACAAATGGCTTACCATTTGCTCACGAATAGCAGCTCTTTTTATGAACTTCAAAACATTGGACGAGAATTAGGAATTGCAAAAACCACCAGTGAAAAATATTTTTCATATCTTAAAAATGCTTATATTATTGATACATTATATAAATATACGAAAAGCAATATAAAAAAAGGAAGATCATTAAAAAAAGCATATGCAACATCAACAAATTTTATAACTTCTATCAATAATTATCAGTTGCAGTACTACGAAGATCTTCCAGAAATTTTTGGAAAAATCATTGAAACCTATGTCTGGCAAAGATTAACATCACTTTTTGATACGATTTCATTATGGAGAAACGGACATAGAGAAATAGACTTTCTTATTATACACCAGGGGGATTCATCAAAAACAATACCCATTGAGGTTACATTCAAAAATAGAATTAGAACGAACGAAATAAAATACCTTTTTTCATTGGCATCAGAGATGGGGTGCCAGTCGGTCATCGTCGTCACAAAAAGTACAATGAACATGCAAACAATTTCTGACATTGATGCATATTTTATCCCATTTTATTTAATATGAAATTATGCGAACCTCTAACATTCAACCTTTAGCAATCAAAATAGTTAATTCATTGACTCAAATGGATTATCATTGTATTTGTATCCTGTCATTCTGGTTTCTGACTTAGGAATACTCGAAAAATAAGTTCCCCATTTTAGGTTGGAGTCCCAAAGCTTTAGCTTTGGGGAGTGACAGAAAAACAACGCATTGAAAATCTAAGGAACTCCCAAAGCTAAAGCTTTAGGACTCCACTATTCATCGAATTAAGGATCGTGTCTCCGAAATTAAAATGGAGAACTTACTTTTCGAGCATTCCTTAACAATCAAAAAGGATTATATTTTCTTCGTGGCATAAAAAATGCTCACGCCAATCATTGAGGACGTAACCCAATTGAAATACAACCACACAGTGGTTAAAAAAAACAATA
>PEAL01000210.1 GCA_002753725.1 Deltaproteobacteria bacterium | reverse complement strand
TTTAAGCTGTTCGATCTGGGTCTTCTTATCTTTTAGAAACAGATTGAATTCTTGAATGACCTGCGGTTGTTTTATGGAGGATAAATAATATGAATCCATAAGGAGGCCCAAAAAAAAAAAGCGAACCAGTTATTTGTGGTTCGCTGTATATTCAGAATGAATAAACACCATGTTAATGAATCAATTGATCGGGGCGAGAGGATTTGAACCTCCGACCCCTTGAACCCCATTCAAGTGCGCTACCAGTCTGCGCCACGCCCCGATCTGTATTGTGGGAGGCTATATACCACTATTTAAAAAGTGATGTCAAGGAAGTGTTTCAATTATTTTTTTTGTTATTTTGAATTTTTATATTGACAACTTTTTTCTTAACATTATAATAACAATTTTTTTATCAAAGATAGGGGCCGTTAGCTCAACCAGGCAGAGCAGCTGACTCTTAATCAGGAGGTTATAGGTTCGATTCCTATACGGCCCACTTCATTTTCCGCCACCTGTTACTGAGCAAGATAAATTGTCCATGTGTCACAAGATTCATCGAATTAAAGATCGTGTCTCCGAAATTAAAATGGGGAACTTATTTTTCGAGCATTCCTAAGTTAAAAAAGATGCAAACCAATCCAAAGTATGCTTCATAAATATTTGTTGATGATGTGTTTCTGATAGTCGGTGACATCCACCATCCAGTATGATCAAATTTTTGGGGTCTTCTGCATGCTGATAAATTTGATGGGCATTAGACAGTGGAACCACTTCGTCCTCGCTGCCATGAAAAATAAGGATATTTTTGATACCGTGCAATTGATCCATAATATCAAAGGCAATTGCTTCTTCATAAAAATCTTTGCTAAGCAACTGATCCTGTCCATTTTGGATCAAAACGTCCCATACTGAATGCATTGATATGGGGGCTGCCAATGTAACAATGGCCTGTGTATTCAATGAAATACCCGCAAGCAATGCAATACTTCCCCCCAAACTGCTGCC
This sequence comes from Deltaproteobacteria bacterium, assembly GCA_002753725.1. Classification (GTDB taxonomy): domain Bacteria; phylum Desulfobacterota; class Desulfobacteria; order Desulfobacterales; family Magnetomoraceae; genus Magnetomorum. Next base: position 8,452 of record PEAL01000210.1, on the reverse strand, counting down.
AAAAAAACCGATGGTATTTCCAGCAAGTTGGGGATGGTCTTTTATTGTTTGGGTTGCAGCAGAATAATCTTGAAATCGATTTGTGATCGTTGTTTCGGTTTTAAAATCACCCTCGCTTCGGCCACACCCTCGATGATCAAATCGAAAATAAGCCATATTTCGGGAAGTGCATGCATTGGCCAGTGCAATTTGTTTTGGAGACGATGCATCACTGAACAGACCATGGGAACCAATGATACAAGATGGTTTTTGGCCAGTGTCCTCTGGTAGATGCAATGTGCCCATTAACCGCAGGCCATCACAGAAAAATTGAATGTCTTGTTGTTGAAGCGTTTTCATACTTTCTTTCGAGAGAGAATCATTTCTGCTTTTCAAATACATGAAACTGATCCACCAGATGCCTGAGTATGCTTGAAAGCTCCTGAAGTTCATTACAAATGGTTCGAATATCTTTCATGGATTCTGTGCTTTGTTTAACCCCTTCATCAATTTCACGCAGGGCTGAAATCACCTGCTCACTGGCTGATTTTTGCTGTTGGGTTGATAATGATATTTGATGCGATGCATCGGTTGTGGTTTGGGCACTGGAAACAATATTCATAAAGGTGTCAGAGGTATTGGATGCTGATTCCAGGCCTTTGGTAATGCTTTTGGCACGCTTTTCTGAATCAATAATCATCCGATTGATCGATGCATCAATTTCATTAATAATAATTTCTGTTTCCCGGGTTGAGTCAATCACACTATCTGCCAATCGTCTGATTTCAACAGCCACAACGCTAAATCGTTTACCAGAATTACCCGCACTGGATGCTTCAAGGGCTGCGTTAAATGCAATCAATTTGGTCTGATCTGTAATATTATTTATAATTTCAATAACTTTGTTGACTTCCTTGGATTTTTTTCCAAGGGCAAGAATTTCCTGAACATTACGCAGATTCTCACCATTGATATCTTCCATTGTTGATTCTAAATGTTGAACAATATCAACGCCTTGTTTTGTATTGATCAATGTTTTTTCTGAAAGTTCTGCAACCTTTGAAGCATGTTCCGCAATTTGGGTGGATGATGTCGTCAACTCAGCCATTGTTCCAGTGATTTCACTAACCGATGCTGATTGTTGAGAGAGGATAGCCACCTGCTTTTCAATGGAAACACTGATATTGTTGACAGAATCAACAAGAGTATTCAAACCGTTGACAATGCCGATAACCAACTCCTGAAGGTTATCCATAAAACGATTGAACCATTGACTCATCATGCCAGCTTCATCCTTTGAATGCAGAGGAAGGCGTTGTGTCAAATCTCCTTTACCTTCAGCAATGGATTTTAAGGCCAGGGCACTTAATCGAATGGGTTGAGAAAGTTTACCAGCACTGTACCAGACAATGATCATAAAAATCAGAACCCCAAAAATATTCACGACAATCATCCAATATAAATCTTTCCTGGCTGCTTTCATTTCTTGATGGGCCTTCATCAGTACGTGTGACATGGGGATAATAACTCTAACAGACCAGGAAGATGATGCCGTTCCTGGAGAGATGGGTGTATCAACTTCAAGGTATTCCACCCTGGAAGATGAACGTTTAGGTGATTGACCTGAGGGAGCATCATGAAAAAGCATATCATTTGAAATGGTTGAAATGCTCAAACCAATAACATCAGGTCTTGAAGATGCTGCTACAATGGTGTTATCATGACTTAAAATCAGGATTCGGGCGTTTCCATTATAGATATCATCAATTCTATTAACCTGTGCCTGAAGTTTTTCAAGTATTAAGTCTATACCAACAATACCATAAAATATTTTGTTTACCAGAATAGGCGCAATCAGTGATGCAATAAAGACTTTTTGATCTTTCTGCGTAATAAAAAAAGGATTTAAAATACATTCTTGCAAGGTTGATTTGGGGATTTGGTAATATTCACCATCTGGTGTATCATAGCCCTTGAGCGGTCGTACTGAAAGTTCATTATCTTCATTTCGATACCAATAGGGTATATATCGACCGGTTTGATCATGCCCAATGTCATTGATATATCCCCGATCCATTTCATCAAATGCATTTTCTTCCCATGCTGTATAAACAGCATAAAAATGAGGATTTTGTGTCAGTAAAATTTTTAAAATGCCATTGGTTTCCTGTCGGTCAATTTCAATAAGGGTTTCCGGGTTTTTAATGCCTGAAAAAGCTTGAGCCAATGTACGAGCAGAATCAAGGGGGATTTCAAGCAGTGCTTTGATGCCAAAGGCATGCTTTTCAGCGATAGATACAGCATATTGTTTGGCTTCTATAATTGTTGACGCTTTATGTTCGGCTGCCCATCGATGCATTGATAGGGCGAAATTGGTCACAATAAAAGCTGCTGTGCTTAATAAACAAACCCCTGACCAAAAACTGATTTTGGTTTGAAAATTTTTTATGCGCATTATTTTTCATCCTATTCAATTTTTTCCCAATAATTTTCAGGCATTTCCATACACATTTTCAATGCACCGATACTGCCACAAAATTCAGCATCCTGTACCGTTTCAGCATTGCCGCCTCCATAGGCTTTAAGACTTTTTTCAATGGCCCTGTCAATGCCTTTGAGACGCGACCCACCGCCAGCAATAATAATATTTTTTCGGAGACGCTCCTGAAAATCTGGATCAAAACTGCCAACCAGTTTTTGGATGGCCTTACAAATGGGTTCTGTAAGCTTTAAACAGGCTTGCCTTAATGTGTCTGTAATATCATACAAGGAAGGGATGCCATCGGCTGTAAATTGCGCTTTGACAGGTTCTGAAACATCGGTGACATAGCCATATTTTTCTTTGACCCGCCGAACAATTTGAGAGGATAACTGAACATCCGGGTATTGTGCTAAAATTGACTTTCGGATTTCCTCATCCAGAAAATTACCGGCAATATTCAATGTGATCTGGTCTTCTTCTTCGGGGATAGATCCGTGCATTCGACACAGATCGGTGGTTCCTCCACCAATATCCACGATTAAACATTCATCAAATTTGTCGATGGCATACGCAACGGCAAAGGGTTCGCTGACAATTAGAATTTTATCAATAAAACTGCGTGTAATTTCAATTAATGCATTTTTATTTTGTATACTGGCTTGAGCCGGTACGCCGACAGCCGCATAAATTTCATCCTCAACTTTTTTATCAGGCAATGCTTCAGCAATAATGTGTTTTAAAATAAGCCCTGTAGATTCCAGTGCTTTTTCGTTTTCACAAACAACGCCATGAGCCAAAGGCCAGACCATATTCAACGCCAAACGATTATCCAGGGCTTCCTCACCCAAAACATAATCTTTACCCATCCGTTTTCTTGATATAATATCTTTTGGGTAGCCAACACAAGTAATTGTACTCAGTCGTTTTCCTGTAGATGTTGCAAGTGATGTTCGACTGGTTCCAAGATCAATACCAATATAATAAGTAGTTGCCATGATCATCCTCCAAAAAAAAATTTTTTCTGTGAAAGTTTATATTTTTTTATTCATTATTCTGATAATTTTTCGTGATCCATTGATTTGAAAATTCATGAATCATAAGAATAATCTAATGATAATGCTATAAAAAATAGACATCGTCAATAAAAAATATACTGAAAAGGAACAACTGAGATTGTATTTCAATGCCATCTTTTTCTATTCTTTTGGTATAAGGGAGTTACTCGATTTTTCATCGATTGCCATTGTGTTGGTCAATTCAGAAAACTGAACAATCATCTTTGCAACTTTTTCAATCTGTTCATCTGTAATATTTAAACCACCTGGAATGTAAAAGCCTCGCTTTGCAAGATACTCTGAAACAGGATAATGTTCATTTTGAAATAAACCCATTTTGATAAAAACAGGCTGCCAATGCATTGGAAAAAAGAATGGACGTACTCCAATACCTTTTTTACATAACCATTTTATTGCTTGTTGCGCATCAATGGAAATATGCTCTTTTAATAATAACCCATATATCCAATAGATATTTTTTGCATAATCTGTATAAGGAAGGGGAAGCTGAAAACAATCTAAATGTTGAAAAAAGTCATTGTAGCGTTGGCCGATATGAATTTTTTTTTCGATATGTGTTTTAATTTGTTCAAATTGTGCTAACCCAAGAGCTGCTTGCATATTGGTCATGCGATAATTCCATCCCAAGTGTTCATGAATAAATCTTTTTTCATTGTCTTGAAAACAAAGATTTCGAAGAGATCGGCAATAGGTATTCAAAGATGCATCATTTGTACAAATCATACCACCTTCACCCGATGTAATCACTTTATTTGAATAAAAACTAAAAACACTGATATCGCCCATACTTCCACAAGGCAAACTCATATAGCTTTGACCAATTGCTTCGGCAGCATCCTCTATAATGAATAATTGATACTTTTCAGCCAATGCAAAAATGGGGGTCATATCTAATGGCAGTCCATAAATATGCACAGCCATAATTGCTTTTGTTTTTGATGTAATCTTTTTTTCAATTTGATTCACATCCATGTTCCACGTTGTGATATCACTATCCACAAGCACAGGTGTCGCCTCTGCCCTGATAATAGCCATTGCGCATGAAATTATTGTAAATGCAGGTAAAATAACCTCATCGCCTTTTCCAATACCTAAGGCAGCCACTGCAATTTCAAGAGCTGCGGTTCCACTGGATACAGCAATACAATATTTTCTTTTTACATATTGCGCCCATTCACATTCAAATTTTTTTACAAAAGGGCCTTCCGATGAAATCCATCCACTTTCTATACATTCTGTTAAATATTTAATTTCATTACCGGCTGCCACGCTGGGTTCATTAACAGGAATCATTAAAACCTCTTTTTTGGGGTATGAAAAAATCTATACATATGATATTATAAGACTTATGAAACATAAAACAATATTTTTATTTTATATTCTATTGATACTGACGTGCTATCCTTTACTTTTCTCTGGCTTTGTTCATCATGATACAATGTATGCTGCCATACGCCTATGGACAGAATCAAGCTACTTAGATTGGCTTCATTCGGTTTCACAGATACAGGGGCGGTTTTATATGTATATACAGGGACTGCTTTATACCCTTCCATACTTATCAAAAAGTTTCTATTATTATAAGGTCATTACAATAGGTTCTTTTTGTTGCAGTGTTATTTTTTTCTGTTACCTTGTCAGAACATTGACATCATCAACTGCCTTTGCCAGTATGTCATTATTGTGTCTTTTGATTTCTTTTCAGATAACGACAAATCACAGTCCCTTGTCAGGCTATAATTTTTTTCATTTAGGCATTATTATTGAAATGCTTTCTTTCTTATTTTTTCATAACTATTTGATTCATCGTAAATTATCCTATCTTATACTCAGCACATTTATGTTTACAGTGGCAATGTTTATTCATGAAACAATGATTTTATACATATCGATACTATTTTTGATCGCCTGCAATCATTTTTTGTACCATAAAAAACCCCTTCAATATAGTAATTATCTTAAAGTGATATCACCTTTTGTTCTTGTCATTATTGTATATACAATTGCCTATTTTATATACATGTATTTTTATCCTCCGGGGTATCCTGGATGTCAAATGGATTATACAACCTGGTCTCTGGCAAAATACCTTAAAAGTGTATACCAGTATACAATTTCATCTTTTCCCGCCTATTTGTTTTTTGATGATAAATATGCAGAATTGTTTCACTATTATTCAAACAATGCTTATGGTCATGAACAGTCATTATGGTCGATAATTGTATCCATGAAAGTGGAATGGATAATAAGAGCATCTATCGCTGGATACCTGGCATATTATATTCTTTCGAAGGAATGTCAGATAAAAGATAATCGTAAATTTTTTCTTTTAGGGATAGCGTCTCTATTATTGATTTTTATTCCTAATTCTCTTATCTGCGTTTCCAATGTTTACCAAAACTATGCGTTCCAAAATGAACGTATTAGCACGCATATGACATATTTTTCCACTTTTGGTGTGGCAATTTTTTTTGCCACAATTGCTTATTTCGGCTTAAATCTTTTAGAAAAAAATAAAACAACTGTCTTAAAATCACTTTGGATAAGCTTTATTTCATTGATAATGGCTTTTTTTTCTTTGTGCACAGATTATAGTAATTCATATGTGGCTCACAGTCAGAGTCTGCTAAGGGGGAAATGGTCTAGTCTTAACTTATTTTATCAAACTCCCCTTTTTAACACGATTCCAGAAAACAGCCTTATTTATGCACCCTCTTTGTGGCATACAACTTTTTCAGTGTATTTCAGACAGGTAAATTTTTCAGGTTCACACCATGCCCTTGAACAGGTTAACAAAATCATCCCGAACTATTGGGAAAAATACACCTATGCCATGACCGGAAAACGATTTCAGATAACCAATGACATAAACAGAATTATCAACCATCCCCCTGAAACTCCGCTATATTATCTCACATATATGCAAGAGGATAAGGACACAAAACAATACATTGTTTTTGGTGAATTATCAACATACGATGATAGCTTGGGACGTTTTTTTACAAATGATATGACAATCTGCTCATACGCCAAAAACAAACGTTTCAATATCAATTTTAGCACCAGAAATTCTATTTCCAATGTTCGGTATGATGAAAAAAATGTGCTTTCTATCAATGACAATCATGTAAATTTAATTATTGATAAAAATGATCGTCAACATCCAATGATAACTGCTCGTTTTCAGGCTAAAGATATTGATATGGATAGTGTTCTGGTCTCATATTATGTAAACAGACAAAATTATTACGATACCCTTAAGTATCTCCCTGTTTTTACAGTAAATTCTATTATTGAAGCTGAAAAATGCTACGTATCAGATGCAAACTTTGTTGTGGGATCATCAGCAATCAGTGGTGCCAGTATTGAAAGTGGTGAAATTGCGTTCGTCATCAATGTACAAGAATTTGGTAAGTATAAAGTTGGAATGAAAATTCGATTTAAAACACCTTTGTGCTATTTTAGAAGATTTCACATGCGCGTTGATGAACGCTCCTATGAATGGACATTTGATCCACAATTTAATCAATGGGACTGGATTGAAACGAATTTTTCCTTATGTCTTCCCCCCGGAAACCATATGTTTATATTTCGTCAGGAGGGGTGTTGTTCTGAGGAAGCTGATTTTGGGGTTGATCAACTGAAAGTCTTTCGTGTAAAAGAATCTTCCAATAAACCATTGAATGATTACACAAGCACTGAATGGTGGAAAAATAAAGTGACGATTTTAAATACTAATGAAAAGGCGCCTGACGGCAGTCAAAATGCAGCTCGTTTATTGTTTGAAAAGGGTACGCCACATCCATCAGAAATTTTTAGACTTTACTGTAGAAATATTTCTCCAGGCGATCAAGTGAATACATCCATCTGGATTTGGACATTAAATAAAAATGTTATGATTCGCTTGTACCTGGCACGGCATGGTGATACCCCATATGAAGAATCACATGTTGATCTCAGCTTGAATGAAAAACCACAACAATTTTTCGTATCTCATACATTTCTTCAAAAACATACCTGTCTGAGACTTCACCTGCATTCAGTGTCACAAGAGCCTTTTGAAATTTTTGTATTCAATCCAGAATTATCCATAAGGAAAAAGAATCAATGAATCGACAAATACATTACCGACCCATGTGCCTTCAAGATGTGCCGGCAGTCTCGTCTTTACATATGAAATCTCTCACTGAAGGCTTACTGTATGATATGGGAGAAAAATATATTCGCCTCTTTCATGAGGTTTCACTGAAAAGTAAAAACAGTTATGGTTTTGTTGCTTTAAATCATGATCAGATTATTGGTGCTGCATTATGTTCAAAAAATATTCATGCATTGCCTGGAAAAGTAATGTGTCATCCAATTTTTTTGTTGGGACTTTGCGTAAGATTTTTTCGTTTAAAAAAGTTATATCCAACGTTTGGAAAATCGCCTGTTCCATATGAGTTTACTTTTTTCTTTATAGATAAGGATTATCACAATTTATATGTTGCTCTTAACTTGATAAACTTAGTTGACAAATATTTCTTAGAATATGGTATTAACTCTTATACCCTACAAGTTAAGGAAACAAATAAAACTGCAATCCTGCTATACGAATATGTTGGTTTCAATAAATATGCTGAAGTGGGTAGCGGACATTCAAAACGAATTATATATATTCGAGATATTGTATTTCATTCTCGACCAAAGCTTATAAGATAAAAAAACAATCACCAAATGATTGGTAAATATAAGTAAGAGAGTTTAAAAGATTTTGAGAGTGATAGTATTAAATTAGATACTGAAAATACAATCAATCTATATGGGTGCAACACAAAAAAGTTGCACTTTATTTAATAAGATTATGCTTTTCTTAGCCCTGAAAGGTCGGAAAATAACAGCCCAGGGCATCGCCCTGGAAAAAAAAAAAATAAAA
>PEAL01000209.1 GCA_002753725.1 Deltaproteobacteria bacterium | reverse complement strand
GAGTTTGATCAGGCAAATATTATGTCAAAAGTCGGGTTTGATATCTCAGATCATACCCGCCTGGATCTGACCAACCAGTGGTTCCAAAAAAATCAACATCTTCCCAGCTGGAACAATAGTTCTAATACAAAAACAACCTTTGATACACAAAGAAATATCACAACGCTTCAAATCATTGCAGATGATATTAGCCCATATCATTTCAATATCCGCACGCGCCTGGACTATTCATTTAAAAACGAAGAATATGACGACAGCGAGGGGCATATTGGATTGAAAGAACAACATAGTGAATACCAAACTTGCCGAGCAGGCGCTTCCTTTTATGCTGAATGGCTTTCAGATATTCAAACGGTCAGCCTGACTTTGGACTACTGGAATGAAACCTATCAACCAGAAGATTTAATCTCTCGCAAAAATATCAATGACAGCAACCGGAATGCCTTTGCCCTTGGGGTGCAAGACAATCTTTATTTTTTTGATACACGCCTGATTGTTATTCCTGCATTGCGTTTTACGATGATCCGCAACAGGCTGGAAAGCGCTATCAGCACAGCGAATATCCCTTTGGACAGACAAACAGAAACCAATGACTATTTTCAACCTCAGATGGGTGTAAAATACTGTCCCATAAAAGGGGTCATCATCAAATCGAATATCTCAAAATACATTCGTGATCCCTCTTTATTCGAGTTATTTGGCGACAGAGGTTTTTTCATGGGCAATGAAGAGCTTCAATCAGAAGAAGGCCTCAACGTTGATGTGGGGTTTTCTTTTGAAAAGGAGGTCAACCATCCCCTTTTCAGTCGTTTCTTTTTTGAATGTGTCGGTTTTTTTAGTGATGTGGACAATCTGATTTCTCGGGTCTATGATGCGCGAGGTATTGGAAAGGCAGACAATATTTCCAAAAGTCGTATCCAGGGCTTTGAAACAAATATGATTTTGAATTTTTTAGATTATTTCAGTTGGTCTGTCAATGCAAGCTGGCAGGATTCGGAAAATATCAGCGAAATTAAACATTTCAATGGCAAACGTCTTCCTGGAAGATTTGAATATTCTTTTTTCTCCAAATTGGAGGCACGACATGAAGGATTCAAACTGTATCTGGAATATCTTGCAGAAAAAAAGATGTTCTATGATGCAGCGAATCTTTTGGAGGCCAACGATAAAGATGAACTAAACGCAGGCATCTCATGCTTATTCAAAAACAAATGGCTTTTGACACTTGAAGGAAAAAATCTCGGAGACGACCTGTACGAAGATTTCAACGGTTATCCCCGACCCGGAAGATCGTTTTTCGTGTCGGCTAAATACACATATTAATTAATGGAGGTTCAACGATGAACAGTTTATGTAAAAAAAATGCTTATGGAATTGGCATGACAATTTTTGTGATGCTCGTGTATTGTCTTCCGGCTTTATCGGAAGCAACACAACACGCAATTGTTTCTGCAGTTGCTGCTGATTGGGGCAGCGGTGCCCATCTGGTGATAGACGTCGATCCTGTTGGCGGTCCTCGAAAAACAATCAAAGACTTGCTTCCTACCATATCTGATATTACAGTAACATCTTATGGTCGATATTTCTACCGCATCGAAGGTATGGATGCGGACAATGTGACAAAGTTCGATATTGCCACTCCTGATCAACCCATCTGGCAATTTTCAACGCTGGATAATACAAATGACCCCTCAAGTAACCCTCAAGATCTCGTGTTTTTAAATCAATCAAAAGCCTATTTATTTCGTTATGGAAAAGCTCATGCATGGATTGTCAATCCATCTGCTAACAATAATAATGAATTCAAAACAGGCACACTGGATCTTTCATCATACGGCGACCAGGATGGACTGCCGGAGATGCAAAGTGGAGTGATTGTCGGTGATAAATTATTTATTATCATGCAACGGCTCAACCGAAACGATGAATGGATACCAAACAATACATATGTCGCTGTATTCAATACAAATACAGATACTGAAATAGATACAGGAATACCGAACAACGATGCTGTTAACGGTATTCCAATTCCCATCAAAAACCCCCTTTCCATTCAATATCTTTCTGAAAATAATATGATCTATGTTCAAGGCGTTGGCAAATATGGTGCCACTTGGAGTGGTGTTCCTCCGGAATATTCAGGCGGTATTATCCAACTGAATCCAGATACCTATAATGTTTCGGTTATTCTGGATGATGGCGATGATGCAAATCATCCCTATGGACAGATTTCAGGAATGATGATAATTTCTCCAGCAAAAGGGTATTTCGTGAGTTATGCGGGATGGGGAGATAACACACTTTATCCATTCAATCCATCCACTGGCGAGGTGGGAGGCGCTGTTTCCGGGCTGACTGGAAAAAATATTGCAGGCATGGAAGCCGGGACGTATATGGATAAAAATGGTTTGCTCTGGGTCTGTAATCAGACCGATTCCAGAATTGACATTATTAACCCAATGGATAATACGCTTGACGAAAGCGTAGACGCGGATAAGAATCCAACGAAAGTTGTTTTTGTGACCCTTGATGAAGACATAACGATTACCACAAATGAAAATAGTAGTGGGGGCTGTTTTATTTCATCACTAAAAGAGAATTAAAAAAGGTGAAAGATTGTTTGCACTTAAAATTGCAAGTGCTTGCAATGTTTAAATTTCGCAGAAATTATGAATCAGAGACATGCATGAGAGGATGAAAAATGAATACCCTTATTAGATTAATATCCTTGGCCTTCTTATCCCTTTTTCTTTTTTGTCCTCTTGTTTTGGATGCAAGGGAAATGACTGACCTGTTGGGACGCCGAATGACCATTCCAGATGATCCCAAGCGAATCATCGCCCTTGCACCAAGCATTACTGAAATTATTTTTGCCATAGAACAGGATCATCGACTCGTTGGGGTGACACGCTTTTCCGATTATCCAACACAAGCATTGACGTTGCCTCAAGTTGGATCATATATCCAACTTGATCTGGAGCGAATCGTGGCATTGAAACCGGATTTATGCATTGCTGTAAAAGATGGCAACCCCATCGATATTATCCTGAGGATCGAATCCTTTGGTATCCCTGTTTATGCAGTAGATCCAAAAAATTTTCAGTCAGTGATCGATACTGTAAAAGAAATTGGAAACCTCTTGCATGCACAGGAAAAAACCGCCAGAGTTGTCAGCAATATGACATCTCGATTGTTAAAGATTCAATCAAAAACCATGACATTAAAACATCGTCCTCGCGTTTTTTTTCAGATTGGAATTTCTCCCATTGTATCTGTGGGAACGGACACGTTTTTTCATGAACTTATTACTCTGGCAGGAGGGACCAATGTAACGTGTGGTTCAGTTCCCTATCCACGGTATACAAAGGAGCAGGTTATTGCGTTTTTGCCGGAAGTTTTTATCATTACATCTATGGCTCGGAAAGCAGTATTCCAAAATATCAAAAAAGAATGGCAGCAATGGCAAAATATTCCGGCTGTTCGTAACAATCGTATTCATTTGGTCGAATCCAATCTATTTGACCGTGCGGCCCCCCGATTAATTGATGGCCTTGATTTACTGCTTCGGCTCATTCAGCCGTCTATCTGGAAAACCTTATCCGAGGAAACCCAATGAATCTCATTCTTCCCCGAAGCTGGTTTCACATCAGCATTGTCACAGCAATTTTAGCTGCCGTTTTACTGCTTACGTTAGCATTGGGCATTTCCATGGGATCGTCTCAGATGGATATTCAACCGTTTATTCGTACCCTGATGGGTGGTGAGGGGGCAGATTTAACATTGCATGCAATTATCTGGAAAATTCGATTTCCCCGAGTGCTTATGGCTGCTATGGTTGGTGCGACCTTATCTTTGGGTGGTCTGGTCTTTCAGGCCTTATTACGAAACCCATTGGCTGAACCTTATATCCTTGGGATATCAGGCGGCGCTGCCATTGGTGGTATTATCGGTATTTTATTGAATTTGTCCCGATTTCCTGGCGTATGTGCAACAGCCTTTACTGGCAGTATGGCAACGTTATTTTTGGTGGTCGTCATTTCTTCTGGGCGCGCAATGCTTGCGAAAGATTCAATTCTTTTGTCCGGAGTGATACTGAATGCCTTTTGTTCTGCCGTGATAACGTTTTTGGTCTCTCTGGTTCAGGATTCTAAATTACATACCATTATTTTCTGGTTGATGGGCGATCTATCCCAGTCCGATCTTCGGCATGTGGGATATCTTGCGATAGTATTGCTGCCGTGTTTTCTGTTAGTGTTTTGCATGTCTCATATCATGAACCTTTTATTAATGGGAAAAAATCTGGCCCATTCCATGGGGGTTCGCGTGAAAGTATCTTCTTTGATACTGGTAATTGTTACATCGTTTATGGTCAGTGTTACGGTCTCTTATTGCGGCTTGATCGGCTTTGTGGGATTGGTGATGCCGCATCTATTGCGAATGATGCTTGGGCCGGATCATCGGATTCTGGTTCCAGCCTGTATTTTGGGTGGCGGTGCATACATGGTTCTTTGCGATTTACTCGCCCGAACGCTCCCGCAAAGTGGTGAAATACCCACAGGCGTTATCACAGCAATGATTGGTGCGCCATTGTTCATTTATTTATTAAAAAGGTCAAATCCATGAACACTGCGCTTTGCGTTGAAAACATATCCCACCAATATGAAAAAACTGACATTTTAAAAAAGGTTTCATTTAAAGTCAAACAAGGGTCTTTTTGTATTATCATCGGACCCAATGGTTCGGGGAAAACAACATTATTAAAAACCATTGCAGGCATGGAAAAAAGCAAAGAAGGTTATATTTCAATATTGGGTCGTAACCTTAAAACCTATGCCATTCGAGAATTGGCAAAAATTTTAGCATATGTTCCCCAAACCGCTTCCCTGGATTTTCCTTTTTCCGTGTTTGATGTGGTCCGCATGGGCAGATCACCACACCTGGGTGTATTGGGAAATGAAAGGGAATCCGATATTGAGATTGTCCAAAAAGCAATGGTATTCACAGATATCGAACATCTCGCAAAAAGAAAAATGAATTGCTTGAGCGGTGGTGAAAGCCAACGTGTCAATATTGCACGAGCTATCTGTCAGGAACCGCAAATTATACTGCTTGACGAGCCGACAGCGTCTCTTGATCTGGGGCATCAGACCCGAATCATGGATCTAATGGCAAAATTGAAAACCGACAGGGGGATGACAATTATCATGATTTCTCACGATATCAACCTGGCAGCGCTTTACGGAGATCAAATTTTAATATTGAAAGAGGGCGAAATTGTGTCTCAAGGGGCCCCTAAAGATGTGATCACTTATGAAACAATAGAGACAACTTATGAATGTATCGTTTTGGTGGATGAAAGTCCTTTAGGCGGCCACCCAAGGGTTACTCTGGTCCCTGAAAAATATGGTCGAAAGAAAGAAAGTCTCGCAAAAAAATGAGCAAACAAGGAGTTCCTTTATTAAAGGATGATGATGATTTATATAAACTGTTTACTGGTGAAAAGTTTCAGGAAAATACTGTTGATGAAAGAGAACAAGGCCTGGAAAAAAATGAAGAGAACTTCTCTGAAATGTTAGAAAAATCACTCAGTGAATGTGATAATTTTCAAGCCATCCTTCAAGAAAAAGAAAGAAGTTTATCCCCGAAGATACCATCAGGCATCAATGAAAGATTAAAAGAATATCCTACCCCTGAAGTTGAAATTGATTTACACGGGTACACAGCCAAAGAGGCAGAAAAGAAGGCCGAGAGTTTCATACGCAATGCCCGTTACAATGGCATTCGAACACTGCGTATCATTGTTGGAAAAGGTCTGCATTCCCAGGGAAAAGCCGTTCTACCTGATGTCGCAGAGAGAAAAGTCGCAGAGTTAAAAAAAGAAGATCTCGTAATGACCTTTCAGTGGGAAAAAGATAGCAAACTCAAGAGCGGCTCCATGATTGTTTATCTTAAATAAATAAATAGATCGCCATCCAGATGAGCCGGAGTCTCCGGATTTTCCAAATGCCCATCGTTACATTCCACCCGCCGTACCATCCCGTCGGACTTCAGCAACGCCATGATATTCTTTTTTGGACACACATTGCATCACCGCATGCACAGCGCCATAATAAAAAGGGGGCTTTGGTATAATTTTGTAACCCATATTTTTCAAATAATCGACAACATCACTTTTAAAACGGTCCTCCTCAAGATAGATGGTTCCGCCAACTGAGCAATGCATGCGTGGGGCTTTGACAGCTTTTCCCATGGAAACTTTTTTATCAAACATCTGAATCAAAAATTGCGCCACTGTTGAATAAATTCTTTCGCCGCCAGGACTTCCTGTTACCATCCAGGGCTTATCTTTGTAATACACAATGGCCGGAGCCACAGATGTCCAGGGCGATGCACCCGGACGAAGGTAATGGGGGTGACTGGGATCTTTGACTTCAAATTCTCTCATATAATTATTAAATAAAAAACCCATGCCATCTGCTGCGGCTTTTGAACCATATGCAAGTTCGATGGATTGTGTGATACCAATGGCATTTCCTTGATTATCGATCACTGAAAGGTGGGTCGTGTCTGTGTCCTGGTGCGTCGGCTCGACAATGGGCAAGTCAGGATCAATTCGATCTCGAATAGACCAGGCCTGCTCTCTGACAAATTCATGGCTGATCATTTTTTTGTTGGGTATTTGATAGTAGGTATTGGGATCATAGGCGCGTTGTTTTCTGTACATAAAGGCTTTGCGAAATGTTTCTGCAATAAAATGAAAAGCTTCTGGCGAATTGGTGCGAATGTATTTGGGTGGAATATAATTGAGCATCATCAGTACCTGGAGCAAGGTATTTCCTGCTGCCGGTGGTGGAAGCGTACAGATACGAACATTTCTGTATTTTCGACAAATGGGTCTGCGCTCTATGGGCCAGGGAATTCTTGCCAGGTCATCATTTCGGATAAATCCTTTGTGTTTTTCCATGTCTTCATGAATCCGCTGAGCAACCACCCCCTGATAGAACGATCGTGGGCCATTTTCAGCGATTTCCATAAGAACCAGAGAAAGATCAGATTGAATGAATAAATCTCCAACATCATAAGGTTGATTGTCTTTAAGAAAATATTTGGCACCTGATTTTGATTTGATTTTTAAAAAATTATCCTGTTCTCTTTTTTGAAGATCATGTTGAAGCTGTGTAATCCGATAACCTTCCTGGGCAATACGAATGGCCGGTTGAAGAATTTCATGCCATTTGATTCGTCCATACCGAAAGTGAAGATATCCTAAAACAGCAACTGTACTGGGAACTGTGGTGGCTCTGTATCCAAACGATCGATCGGTTTTACCAAATTTACTCAGATGTGCCAGAGAAGGCACACAGGAAGAACCATCAATCGCAATGGTATTGCCAAGATGGTGCAAAATGGCAAGGCTTTGTCCGCCCAGTCCACTGGCCTGTGGCTCACACACACCAAGGGCAAAGGCCGCGGCACAAGCTGCATCAATGGCATTGCCGCCTTTGCTTAAAATTTCTACACCGGCCTGTGTTGCGTCGGGAAAAGCGGTTGCAACCATACCATTAGGCGCTTTAGCGCATTTCCCATCAGACGTTTCCTCAAATTTACTTTCAATGGTGGATATTTTCATTGGCTTATTTTTCCTCAAAAGAAAATTTTGAACTTTTAAAAATAATCATGGCAAGTAGCGTAGACCGGTCAATCAAACTGTCCCGAATAATGTATTCATTGGGAGAATTACAATCACCACCAATGGGACCGAATCCATCCAAAGCAGGTATTTGTTCGGGAACATAACAGATATCCGAAGAAGTATTTCGATAATCTGGCTGAATTCGAACTTCTTGTTGATCGGCAATGGCTTTTATATCTTCATATAATTTGAGATTAACTTCTGTTTCATGCACTGGAAGTCTTCGGAAACTGCGCTTGATCTGGACATGAAAAAATTGATCCGCATTTTTTTCTGCAATGCTCACAATTTGACGATCAATTTCTTTTGCTTTTTTCTTTTCGTTAAATCTTACCATCAGTGTAACAGATGCATGATCCGAGCTGATGCCTTCTGTGGCCCAGGCATTCAACCGAATAACCTTGACCCATACACCATTTTCTTCTGAAGACAACTTCTGCCAGGCGGTAATTTTTTTGGCAACAAAAGCAATCACATCTTTTGGTGCTTCATCGCTCTTTCTGCTTTTAATATTGGACAACAGGATTTGATATTCACGGGTTCCAGCGCAACCTGTTACAATGCCTCCCTTGATATTTCCATACTTGCTGCCAAGAACACATTTTGATGACAGGGACAGTTCTGCTATCAATTTTTTACTAAATCGTCCACCAATGCTATCATCGGTTGTTAACAGAATGCCACAGCGAACATTTTTTAAGGAACGTGTAAATCTTAATGCATGAATTGCACCGAGAATAATGGCAATCCCGCCTTTACTTTCAGCAACACCTGATCCAATGATTCGTCCCCGTTCTTCATGAAATGGCACATAGGTATCAAAATCATACCGGGTGTCGAGGTGTCCGAGGATTAAGATATGGTTGCGTTCTTTCATGTGATTGCAAAAATAGAGTACATTGCCAACCTCAGACTGGGGATAGACCTGTCGATGAAATCCCAAATGTGAAAATCGGGTTGAAATCCAGTTTCCCAGCGTATTCACCCCCTCAACATTGGTAACATTGCTATTGATGGAAACCATTTGTTCGAGATAATCCTGAATGGTCGTCTGTTGACTTCGAATATAGCTTCGAATGCGAATATGAAGCGGTTCAGAGCGTTTTTCAACGGTTGTGTCATCAACATCTTTTTGAATATATGAATCACCAAAATAGCGGATAGCAGCCACATCAACCATGCGATTAACCAATGATGTGTAAGTATAACCTTTGACTTTTGCGGAATGGACATATGTGCCTGTCAGACCTAAACTGGCCATGGAATTGATTTCAAGAACAAAAAGCTCGTTATTTGCGTTCATGCGAATATCCACACGGGCAAAATCGTGCAAGCCCATAGAATTAAAAGCTTTGATTGCCAGTTGATTGACCGCCTCAGTGGTTTCTTCAGGAAGTATTGCCGGACAAATTTTTTCACGGGGTTGTTTCATTTTATCTTCAATGGATTGGATCGCATTTGGATCACCGCATAAATCAATTTCTACAATGGGAAGCACTTCAAGATTTGGACCATTTCCAATGAGCCCAACAGCAAACTCGCGGCCAGGGATAAAGGTTTCAACAAGCGCTTGTTGATTAAATTCTTTCGTAATAAAATCAACGGCTTCTTTAAGATCTTTTTCATTATCAACAACACGCAATCCAAATGAAACCGCTTCCATTTTGGGCTTCACAATGACTGGATATTCAACACTCGTACAATCTTCATCCGGGCTGGAAAAAATCCAAAATGAGGGTAGATCGGAAGAG
>PEAL01000208.1 GCA_002753725.1 Deltaproteobacteria bacterium | reverse complement strand
GATCTTGTACTGATGGTATCCACAGGGATTCGCCATCAAATTCTATTCTATCGATGACAGAATAATCGATTTGATCCAGAATCCCAAAAATTTGCGTCATATTATATATAATGATAACAGACATGGGGTGGATCACATCAAGATTATTTTCAAAGGTTCGTGATTCAAGATTATATATATTGACCAATTGTTCTGAAAATTTCAATATTTTTCCAATGCCTGAACTTTTTCCACTGTTTCGTGGTTCATCAGCAAAAGGAGAGAGCTTGACACCTCGAAAATTAAAGTATTCCTTTAGCAAACTAAAATGAATATCCCAGATATTCGTCCCGGGTTTTACCACACGAATTCCTAAGTATGTACTCTTTTCAAAGGGTTTGGGGGTTGTTGGAGGATAAACATCCAGACGTGTTTCTGGTGACATATCTCCCACTGAATCAATCCTGTTTGTTTCAGGTTTTTCCAAAGACTCTGTTTCTATATTTTTTTTTATTGTGTCTGTTTTCTTTTTTTGAATAAATGGATAGCCCTGGACAAATTGAAGACGTTCCATTCGATTATCTGGTTTTTTCTTATGAACAGGTTCCGGTTTGCCCAATTCAATAGGAATAGATTGTTGAGCTGGAATATTTTTTTCGATCAAAGAAGGCTTCTCTGATTGGCTTTGAGGTAAAGTCTCTAATGGCGCTGGCTTTTCAGGCTGATCGACGATGGATGATTGAAAAGCGATGTTATGATCATCTGCTTGATCATTGACGTGACTGTCATTCAGTCGGGGTTTCATTTCCATCTGAAAAGTATCTGTCAGGTCATCTTCAACAATTTTTCCCTGATTCAATTGCAGACGATCGGCTATTTTTTTTATGGGAGCGACCGCATCCCCCACCTGAACTTTTTCATCAGAACGAACAATCAAATCCAGACTTTTTTCAATGCCAAACTGTTCTTTTCGGTGTTGCATCAGGGCATGATCGGGATGATTTTCATCGTCTCTGACCGTTTCATAACGAATAATTTTGTCTGTCTCACCAGGGTTACGAACCGGTGTCGTTTTTTGGGGAGAAGGCTTGGGTTGTTCTTTATTGATTGTCGTTTTTTCTATGACCGTTGATGCTGGCAATTTGTGAGGGGCTGATATTTTCGTTCCTTTTTTCGTATTGGGTACATGAGCTGTTTCAGATATGGCCTGAGCATCAGATTTTTCAGAACCAGCGGATTGTTTTGTTATTTCAACATTTTTATGCGTTATTTTTGTTGAATCAGCGATGTTACCATCAGATTTTTTTTGATATATTTTAAACAAGATAAAAAACAGGACAAAGCCGATGACCAAAAGGATCATCATAGAAGTGATTATACTTGAAACAGTAATTTTTTTAGACATATTAACCTCGGCTGATAATGTCAAACTCGATTGTCATCATGCTGCAAATAAGCTTAATGGTTCTTCATTTTTTTTTAACTCACCATGCTGGGTGCTATATATTGCCACACATCCTTTTGGCTATGAGCAAGAATGAAACGCACTATTGTTTTTATAAATATATCAACTCATAGTGACAGTCAAGATCACTTTATCTGGGATTGTGGTAGATTGTGGGGTCGGCCCGACCAATGCACTGCATCAATGCCACTGCTTCCTGAATGCCCAATTGACAATCCTGAAAAGTCGCCTTGAACCCATACGAAAATTTGTAAGAACAGACAGAAAACATACTGAAAGATTTATCCAAAATAACGTTCATATTTTTGCACGTCTTGAGTCTGTGGAGAATAGGCAGCATGTATTTGAATTAGAAACCGGTCAAAACTTTGAAAAAGTATTTCAGGCATTGGATCAGAATGCAGCAATTCCTAAACAGGGGATATTTTTTGATGGTCAAGTTTATGATGCCTACACCTTTATTAGCGATCTCATTCGGAGTGCAAAAAAATCATTGATGTTGATAGATAATTTTATTGATGATTCAGTGCTGACATTATTAAGCAAAAGAAAATCAAACATTTCGGCAACGCCCTGGGTAAAAAGTCGTTACGTTTTTAGCCCTGAAAGGGCGTCACATAACATGTCAATGATAAAAGCAATGCATCCAGGCAATTCATGTAACGCCCTTTCAGGGCTAAAAATAGCTTGCTGTTTTTTACCCAGGGCGTTGCCCTGGGCTGGTATGTCTCCGCGCTTTCAGGGCTAAGAAAAAATGCCCCCTTTTATAGAATGCGCCCATAATTATGAGTTAATTGCTCGACCTTTATTTGAATTAGAGTACAGTAATAAATTTAGTTATTGCTTTTAAGACTATTTTACAATATTTTTCAAAAAATGTGGAAAGATAATCAGTGAATTCTCAATTCACGTTATACTAAATGTTTAAATTATTTGTAACTATTAAACGATTTATAAAGGAATAAATTATGGTAACATATAAAAATTCCATAAGTATTGGTACTTATTTTTCAGATATCGTAAATCTTCCTATGAAAGCACAACAGGAACTATTTGTATTTTATGAATTTTTAATGTTCAAATATCAGAAACAAAAGGAACTTGTTCAGAATGATAAAAAAAGTATTTTATCTGCGATATTTCAGGAAGCGAATGGAAAACTTCCCCCAAACTATTCTTTAAACAGGGAAGTGCTTCATGAGCGATAAAATCTTTGTTGACACCAACATTTTAGTTTATTCTGTATCAAATGATAAAGACAAAAAAAAGATTGCCGAAAATATTTTACTTAACTTCGATGTCGTTATTAGTCCTCAGGTTATCGGCGAATTTGTAGCTGTTACGCTTCGCAAAAAAATTTTAGAATCTTCAAAAGTCGTTGTTTACGCTAAAAAATTTATGCAAGTCTTAAATGTTACAGTAATAACAGCAAAAACTGTTTCTTTAGCTATTGATATTATGACAAAATATAAATATTCATATTGGGATAGCTTGATTTTGTCAGCAGCTTTGGAAAATTCATGTCCTTTTCTATATTCAGAGGATTTACAAGACGGCCAAAAAATTGAAGATACATTAATAATTCAAAACCCTTTTAAATATTGGTAAAAAAATTCAAATCTCCAAAAATTGATATAAAACAGGCGGTTTCACAATCCATCAGAAATCAAAATGATGACTACATCCCAAAATTGTTTATCTATTCACAATTATTGCTTGCAATGAATAAAAATGCGGCTTTGTATGCAACAACTGGCACGGCTGCAAAATTTTGGAGCCTGTGGAAAGAACCGCTCATGAACGAAGGCGAAGTGGAATATAACAGGCTGGAAGCCATTGTCAAAAAAGATTTAAAGAATTCGATGATTCACCATATTTCGCAATCAATGAATATCTCAGAAAATGTTTTCAATACAAAGCGTTTGATGACCGAACAGGATAAGGCAATTTATTCATTATGCCGGCCAGAAAGGCTTCTTTCGCTGACCTTCAAATATATTGTTTTTGATGGAGGGATCAAAAAAATCGCACGGTATCAACAATATTTTGTCATTCAATCCACTGTAAAAAGGGTCGTTGCTGGCAATCAACACAAAGGTTCTCCTCAATAAAAGATATTGCTAAATAAAATATTTAGCCTTTTAAATATCTCTAACTTTTTTAGATTTTTTTGGGGTTAACACGAAAAAAACGAGTGTGTGATGGTGTGTAAGTTTTTGTAGAAAATATACAAAAATTTGATAAGATTGATGAAAAATGAAAAAACATGATGTTTTTGCAAAAATATTGACTAATTCCCAGATTATTGATAATAAGAAGTTTTTATAATAATTGCCGACGTAGCTCAGTTGGTAGAGCAGCTGATTCGTAATCAGCAGGTCAGCGGTTCGAATCCGCTTGTCGGCTCCATACATATCAAGGTTTCCCCCAAAATAAAATTACCCATTTTTTTTGCCTTGTGTGGTTTTTTGAGTGATTTTTTTATTTAGTGCTTTTATTGTCTCCTTTGTATTATCCTCTAAATCTTGAATGTATATGGCTGTTGTTGTAATTTTTTCATGTCCTAATACCCTTCCAAATGATCAAACCAGAAAAATCAGATGGATACTTGATGAAATCAATCAGCTTTATCCACAAAAACTTTTACCTGATCTGTTAACCCAAAGTCGGTCAAAAGGCAGCCAGGTAATCCTTGGCATTCAGGATAAAGCTCAATTTGATGAGAACTATGGGAAAAACAATGCTGACAGCATTATTGGTTGTTGTGCCACACAAATAATATTCCGATGCGATGGTCCTGAAACGGCTGAATATGCCTCTAAAATATTATCAAAAGGCAAGATTATTGAGCCTGAAAATAGTTCAAGTCATGGATCATCAGATGTTCGAGAAGGCATCAGTAAGAGCAACCGACCCAAAGAAGAATATTTGTTGATGGCATCTGAAATTCAAATGATGCCTGATCTAAAAGCATATGTATTTCCAAAAGCCAGAAACCCTTTTGGGGTTACTTTTGCGTACAAACATTTTTCAGATGAAATTGATTCTTTTGTTGCAAGGCCAGATTTGAAATTATGCGCTCGCTGCCTACACAATTAATTTTGCGACACTAACTTAAATCGAACTGATTTGGAAACAATTTTGGTATTGTATTATTGAAAAATATGCTTTACAGTTGCATACATTGAATGCATTGGATGAAAGATTTACAACCATGCTTATCCTGTGTTTTATATAAGCATCTTTGTAAAAAGGGAACAAATGACTTATATTGATCAAATAAATTGAACAAAAGTGGAATATCATGAATTATGCAAAAATACATATACAGGCAAATCAAAAAAACGATGAAATTTTTGAGATAGTTAAATCAGCAATAGATGATAAAATTATTAAGCTGGAACTTGCGAAACAATTATTTGATAGTCGTTTATTGCCTTTTGAAAAAAAGTACAACATTACATCAGATTATTTTATGACAAATATGGCTGCAGAAGACCTTGATGGTGGTGATGATGAATACGTTACCTGGGCTGGTGAATATAAGCTTAAGCAAAAACTTGATGATAAATTGAATATTTTAAAAGGTATTCAATATGTCAATTAGCTTATATTTTAATGAAATTAAAGCAATTGCAGATAAATATACAGAAACTGATTTTGTACTTGGCTCAGTTTTACATTTTGATATACGCCCTGGTAATCAAGGTTATTTAAAAGGTGAAATAACTTTTGCAGATAAATCGGTATTGTTTGTCAAAGAATTCTTAGACTATTACAAGAAAATCAATAAAGTAATGTATTGTTACCATTATCAGAACAATATTAATGAATTAATCTTCAGATATGATAATGCGCAACATAAGCCACCTTTAAAAACAATTGACCATAAACACTTACCAAATAATATAGTCATTGAGGCTACTGAGCCAGATTTTCAAGATATAATAATTGAGATCTGTACAATTCAAGATTTTATACATAAAGTCTAATTACCCATCATAGCACTTTCTTCAATCGATAAAGATTGAATTATTATCAATGATCTATCGTAGCTTTGGCTTAAATTTTCCAATTTTCAACGATAGTTGTCTGTTATATGAATATGAACGATTATTTTAATTAATGAATGTGTGTCAAAAAGGTAGGTTTTGTTTTTTGTTTCCAATTTAAATATACTCTTTCCAAATATCATCTATTGGCTGAATAATTTCATCTGGTGATACAAGAATTTCAGGCTTTATATTCATCCTGGATCTCCAACAAATAAAATGGGGAACTTATTTTTCGAGTATTCCTTAGTCAAGTGTCTGCGGATAATCCCACGAAGTCAGCGGAACATAATCCTTCAAATCTTGCTCATATCGATACAGAGGATCATGAACATTCGTCGGGTTGATACCTTCTTTTTGCAAATGATATTTAATCACACGAAGGGTATCGGTTTTTTTGATCGCGTTGACAATGCGTATCACACGCGGATGAGCAGATTTTGATAGATTCCCTTGGACATGATGGTATAAAGCTTTACCATTAAACCGCTTCCCGGCTGCCAACTCCAATGCAGCAACGCCTATGCGCCCCTCTCTATCCGGAAGCTTAACACCATACACTGCTGCTGATGAGACAAAGGAAATGTCAGCAAGAATATTTTCCACAAGTTTTGTTGAAATATTTTCACTTTTCCAGCGGAAAGTATCGCCAATACGATCCACATACCAGTAATCACCATCTTTATCCCGCTTTAATAAATCTCCAGAAACAAACCAGGCATCACCTGGAGAGAAAACATCTCTTAAAATTGTTTTTTGGGTTTCGTCATCATCAACATAACCATCAAAATAGCCAACGGGATGGGATTTATCAATGCGAGCAATCAAGATCCCAGGCTCTTTGACTGCACAGGGAACAACCTGACCGTTTGCATCCTTGATAATATCGCCGTTGATAATATCATATTTAATCAATACAACTCGGCCGGGATCATACACCGGTCGTCCAACAGACCCCACTTTTTTGCCATTTAAATTGGCCAATATCATGTTTCCTTCAGTGGATGCATAAAACTCCAAAATCCGTTGGGGGTTGAATCGCTGCAAGATGCCATCCCAGACATTTTTCTGCATCCCGTTGCCCATAAACAATCGTACCGAATGTTTTGTATCTTTTTCATGGGCCGGTGCATTGAGCAGATAGCGACACATTTCTCCAATATATCCCACAACAGTGGCACCATATTTTCGAATATCATTCCAAAAGGATGTCATTGAAAATCGTGGTGCAATGGCAAGTCTCGACCCACCTACCAAAGCCCCCCCCACAAGAATTAACATGGCTGAAGAATGATAGAGGGGCAAACAACAGTAAATGGTATCCCTGGGTTTTAAATTACCGCCTGCGGCTGAAGCCAGGCCTGCCAGGCACCATCTACGATTGGTAATTTTGACTGCTTTTGGAAGTCCGGTTGTTCCTGAAGTGAAAATCAACATGGCCGTGTCATCGGCAAACCCAGGATTAAGCGGGTAAGGTGATTCAACGGTTTCCCAATCTTGTGACATGAATGGATTCAAGTGGGTCATATGATCCGGCAAGATCTCATCGATGTCGCCTAAAACGAAAATGGAATCCAGTTGAATGTCTGTATCAATCGCTTTAATGTGATTGGTGTCAATGATCAGTTTTTCCACATGACCAGCACTTAGCGCCTGATTCAATGACTGACCTCTTGCATCATGGTTCAACAATACAGCCACTGCACCAACGCGATTGATAGCGACAACAGTCATCAAAAAATGGGGATGGTTATTCATGTAAATGCCCACATGCATCCCCGGTTTGATACCGCATTGGATCATGGAAGATAGAACAAGATTGGCCTGAGTATCAAATTGTTCATAGGTATACGCTGTTCCTTCCCATAATAAAAAGGGGGAGTGGGGTAAGGTCTGTGCCTTTTCGGAAACCGCCTGTGCAATACTCATTGCGCCTGCACTGTCTTTCAAGTGCCAGATCTTTGCCAGACGCGGCAATTGCCATCGTAAAACATCCATCATTTCAGCAAGGTCTATGGAAACATCCCCAATTCGATTCCAAAGGGCATCAATGATATCTGTTGCCAGATCGTATAAGGGGCCAATGGTACTCTTTTCAAAGGGGATACTTTTTTCTGATTTTTCAGGCTGAAAATTTTCAACCGTCTGACCATTGTCAAGGTGAGTCATCCATTGAAAAACCACTGGCCAGGTAATATTTAACGATTTTGTTCCAACCACCAATCCAAAATGTCCGGCATTCAGTTCCATTTCAAAAATTTTCGCATTGACGGCTGTTTTTTGAATGGAACGAACAGAAGGGGGACGACCAAACGTATCGCGTGACCCTACAAAATATAAAATGGGAATGTTAATATCAGAAAGGCTTGTGGTGCTGTGGTTGATAATCATTCCACCGGATGCCAATCGATTGTTAACCACCAGGTCATCTACAAATGTTCTAAATGCTGGCCCTGGCCAGGCCACAAAGCCTTCGCCGGCAAGAAAGCGTCTTTGTATTTCACGTCGTTCAAGCGCATTTCGATCGTGAAGGATGAAAAAAAATTGTAAAATTTGTTGAACCTCTTTCTGAACGCTTAAAATTTTAAAACCAGCACTTGAAAGCGCACCAGAAATACCATTCAAAAATTTAATGGGTGTTGTCAGTATTTTGCTTCCCTTTTGAATGATATGCTGAGCAACATCGTTTCTGATATTGGGTATATTTCGGTGAATATCCACCGGACTACCAAAAGTAATGACTGAAGAAAGACCGGCATTTTTTCGATAAGCAGCCGTAAGATATGCAAAGATTCCCCCTTGAGAATAGCCTGCCAGATGGACATCTTTTCCGATAAATTCTCTCACATGATCCACAGCATTGCTTATCCCCACAATATGATCATCCAAAGTGCGATTCATGCCATCTTTTTCAATTTCAGGGGCACCAAAATCTACCAACCAGACATCTGCTCCTTGTGCTTTCAAAAAATTGACTGCGCTCAATTCAGGTGACATATCGTAAATTTCAGATGCCAACATCAGGGGGGGAATCAAAAGGATGACCGGTCGATCATTTTTTTTGGGAACATCACCATGATCAAGATATCGACGTAATTTAAACACTTTTCCTTCATGCACAACCATAAATGGCGAATGATAGGGCACACTCAATCGTCCTTCAAGAATTAACGTCAAAACATTTTGAGCCCCTTTATTAAAAATATTCATGTGTCGTCTCAACTGTCGGATGGTTTTTATTGCACTCTTACGAGGATCAAACATGATTGAACTCCTTATTTTTGATAATTTTTAACATTTGTTGTGCTTGAAAAATTTGATGGTCATAGGTATAAGCATAAATCATTACTTCAGAAAGATGAACACTATCACAAACGAATTAATGCTGCAATACCTGGGGGATGTGAACCCATTCCCGACAACCAGAAATTAAAAACCGTTGAAAAAATAATTTAATTAAAGGAGGATCAATGGATATTTTAGTATTATATTATTCAAAAGGTGGTAACACCAGAAAACTTGCCGAAGCGATTGCCAAAGGTGTTGAGTGCGTGGATGATGTTCATGCTATTCTCAAACGTACTGATGAGGTCTCAAAAGAAGACTTTGTCACTGCCAAAGGGGTTATCGCGGGATCGCCGGTTTATTTTGGTTTGATGGCTGCCGATCTCAAAAAGATATTTGATGAATTTGTTAGTGTGCGTAAAAAAATGGAAGGTAAAATTGGTGCAGCCTTTGCAACATCTGCTGATTTGTCAGGTGGAAAAGAAACAACCATGATGTCCATTATTCAGGCCATGTTGATTTATGGTATGGTCATTGTTGGCGACCCCATGTCAGCAACAGGCCATTATGGTACATCGTGTGTCGGGGCCCCAGACAGTCAGACAGAAGAAAATGCTCAAAAATTGGGCCAACGCGTTGCAAAACAAAAAAAAAAACTGGGCTG
>PEAL01000207.1 GCA_002753725.1 Deltaproteobacteria bacterium | reverse complement strand
CAATATTCGATAATCACTGACAGGATCATTATCATCGTTAGAAATATCAATAGACTGCTTATTTGATTCCTGAGGTTGAATCAAATAAATACCAATGGGTTCTTGAATGATTGATTTGTTGTCTGTTGTTTGAATACAATGTTCTGTGAAAGCTTGATGAACCTTATTCAATAAACGATTGTCAGCCTGTTCAAGATCACATTCCAGACAAAATGACATGATACCGATACCTGTATCGGTCTGTTTTAAACATTCCGATACATCCAGAGATGCAGGGACTTCATGATAGTCATATGCGAGTTGTGTCTCATCCAGGCGATATTGAATATCCTCGGCTGTAAGCAATTCATTTTCATTGCCTTTGACCGTTTGCATGATTTGTTTCTGAATTTCCGGAATACCCTTCTGGGTTTGATGTATAATCAATACATGCCCGTGTGGTTTTGTTATGGTCAATGCAGATCGGATGACTGCGTAAGGGTCAATGAAATAGTAAAGCACATGACTCATGAGTATTAAGTCAAATCGCTTAAGGCTGGTAAATCCATTTGGTTGGCAGAATCCAATGGGTTGAATATCCACATGAACATGCGTGTCAAACGAAAGCTGTTCAAATTTTTTTGTTATGGTCTGATAATGCAATGAATTGGGTTCAAGGCCTGTATAATCAAGACATCGCTTTTCTTTTTTAAGTTCTTTTGAGAGGAGTGTCACCAGTGGCAAATCAATTGCACCATCGCCACAGCCCACACTTAATATGGAAAATACCGTTTCATTTGAAGAACGAATAAACCGATGCGTATGCTGGCTTAGCCATTCAATGGCTGCCTGTGTCATGGTGGAAGCCTGTTTTCGCAAGCTATATAAATGGGCATAACTTGAAGGGCTTAACGGAGGAGCAAAAAAAAAAGACATATCTGCAAATCCTTATTTTAATTTTAATGTCAGTACAATGACACCGCCGGAGGCATCTGCGTACTCCTTTGATAAAGAAGTCATTTTATTCATCAATTCTTCCGCACGCAATGGCAATAAAAATGTTTCTTCAGATATCTTTTCAGACATATTTTTCTCACCCTGTGTTTGTTTCTGATAATAGGTTTTCAGGTACAGAGCAATTCGTTTTTCTGCCTCCATGCAAAGATTGTGAAATACTTTCATTTTGCCATTTTGAAACTCGAGCTGTCGGCTCTCACACAAATGGGTGGATGGATTGTATACGTGTAATAGTAACTGCCTGTTGTCCTCTTCCCATTCCAACAGTTGAAAATCAGAACATGGATACAATTGAAGCGTTTTTTCAATTGCCTGGCTTGTGGATTCTTTTTGAATGTTAATTTTAAAAAACGTAATCATGGATGAAATACTTAAGGTGGTTTGCAAATCATTTTCAACGGGAATAATTCGGCCAAATAAACAATAGATATGAGTGTTGTATTCAAAAAAATCTGAAAATATATCCATCCGATCAGGATTGATAATCTCAGAAAGAAAATAAATGGTTCGATTTTTCAATCGATTTTTATTCATACAAATATTTTTATACTTTTTAGCAATGTCACGCTCTGAACGAAGCAACTCGACATCTAGAATATTTTGCCAGCTATTGGTCATGACTGTTTTCAGCACACTGAACATGGTCTCAAAGGTGTTGCTCAAATCTCTAATTTCCCTGATAAATGACGTTTTTGAGTCTTTTAAATCCAATTTCGCTAACGAGCTGATATTTTCATCATAGTTAATATTCAAAACATCAATATCCCGTTTCAAAATTTTGCTGATAAAGAGAGAACACAAAAGTCCTGCAATAAGACAAAGGGTTGAACCTTTTAACGACTGTTTAATACTTTTTGACAGGTTTTCACGCAATATATTGGCATCAAGTTGAACACCAACAATCCCCGATGGTTGATACTTTGTATCATAAACCGTGCGATAGGCTCTTATAAATTTCTGATTATCTGTTGTGGTTTGTACGCTGCTAAAAATAACGTCCTGATCTTTTAATTGCCGGGCAATACCTGCAAAATCTTGCTCAGGAAAAACTTGACCTTCCTCTTGTGTGATTGAATAGACCAATGATTCGTCATAAAAGGAGTAGGCAAAAATCCATTGAAAATTTTTATATCGCACTGCCGTATAAAGCGGTTTTAAAAGTTCCTCTCGCTGTTTTTTATTTGTCTGTTTTGAATACAGGTGCTCAAATGGTGTCCCGAAAAAGAATTCAGACGTTGTAACGACCATTGATGATGCACTTTCATGAAGTCCCCACATTGTTTCTCTGTACTCAAAATAACACACAAAAATACTGATGGACAGTCCCAACAGTAAAAAAACTGGAATGATACCCATTAAACAAAGTGTTCGTATTTTCATTGGACGTTCTCAACCTCTAAATTTTTGATTTCAGATAGTTTTCTCAATATAGATGGATACTGGTTAAAAATGGTATAAAAATGACTCTTTTCTATGATCATGCAAGTGGCTCCCTTTTGAGGAGATGCAATCAGTTCATCAGACACCGGAGCTTCAAACAGCATAGAAGCTGCGCCAAGAACCCTTGGCATCACTTGCCCGCTCACTGATTGAATTTTTCCCTTAATAACAATGTAAATTAACTTTAATACTTGATTTTTATTACAAAATTTTTGACCAGGAGAAAAAACCTTATAGATGGCATTTTCAGAAATATGATATAACTCCGAGTAACTCAAACCATTGAATACACCAATGGTTTTTAAAGCAAACATTTTTTCCATCAAGGTCAAATTGTTTGTATTGGGTTCAACATATTTTTTTTCCATAAACCATTCCCATCATAATTTGCTTATCAATGTGATTATTTTTAGAAAAATCAATTAAACATTGGCCTTCTATCTTATGCAATTGATCCAGATTCGTTGTATTTTTCAGGTGTTCAATAAATGACGCGACATACTGCTGATCTAAATCGGTAAATACGATCAAATGAACAGTATCCATATCAATACGATGCCCATTTTCCAGAGTGACATACGACACTGTTTTTTGGTTGTCAATCAACATAATATTTATGGGCTGATTGGCAATCCAAAAAATTTCGTTTTGTCTTTCATTATAAAAGAAGAATCCCCGAATCTGTTGAATTAAAAGCGAATAGATTGTCTTTTGAATCCATTCTGAAGTCACCGATTCCTGGGTGATTAATCGTTCAATAAGTCTTCTGATATCATTTCTGAATCTTAAATTATCCAAAGCAGAATCAAAGCTTTCAGAAACCCATGCAACGGTATTGACCTGCGTGCAAAACCATCCGGATGAAGATCGTAATTGCTCAATATTATTGAAATACGTATAAAACAGTTTTTTCTGATAACGATTCATGTCTTTTTCTTCAAAGCTATCCAGATCAATGAGCAAGTCTTTCATACATTTACTGTTTTCCATCTCAGTATTTGTTTTTTCTATATAATCCAACTGTTTTTTCAGTTCATTGCCGATCTGGTTGGAAAAATTCCCCAATTGTTTAATTTCAAGAGGGCCATTGGCGGCTATCGTATAATCGTATTGCCCGGAAGCCACTTTTAACGTACCATTTTTTAGGTTATCTATGGATCGTGTCAATTGCTGGGAAAACAAAAATGAAAACAAGCCAGCAATGAGCATTGACGCAATTGCCATTAAAAAAACAGCATACATTGCTTTACGTTGTTTGATCAAAATGGGTGTTACATCAATATCTGCACCGGACATGGCACTGATCGTTCCATCATCATTGAGAATCGGAGCATAGGAAACTTTCAGCAAGCCCCAGCTTTGTGTCCTCTGCACTTCTCCAATATGCACAACACCATACTGCATCACTTTTTTCCCGCCATTATAGTCTTGAATAGGAAGAACATCCTTGTATCCAATAGGCGTATGTTCGTTATTACCAATAGTGGCATCAATAATGTACACACAGTAAGGCTGCTCAGCAATGATCTGCGAATACAGATACGTCAGATTCAGACGCGTCGCAATTTTTTTCATAGGTGCCGTGTATTTGAGATAAATTTCGCTTTTTTCATTGTGAAAATTATCAATATAATATGGTGCGGGGTCTTTGCTTTCTTTTAAGTCAAATGATTTCAAACCATTGGCATTGGTATAAAAACGAGCGAGTTTTGGATCATAGGCAAGCCCCATGAAGACAATATCTTCCCCTTCAACCTCAAACTTAATATTGGCTGAACTCAATGTGGCTTGTTTTGCTTCCATTTCAGCATAGTAAATGTTACCGAAAAATTCATCAATGGCATATAAGCGATTGTTTGCCGTGTCAAAAGCCAGCCCTGAAATATCAAGTTTAATTTTCATCAGAGATAAAATTTCACCAGAATCCGGATTGATTTCAAAAATTTCACTCAATGTGTTCACAATAATTTTTCGATTTTGAGGGTCAAAGGTCATTCCTTTTATATGAAAATTCAAGTCAGCAACAGGTTTCATTTTTTTACCATCAGCAGATATGCTGACCAAACTGCCATCGGATTGTTTGACAATGTAAAATTGCCGTGTTTCCGAATCAAATGCGATATCCGAACATGCATGAATTCCGGTTTTCTCTCTGGCTATTCCGTAGCCAGTATCTGTTTCAATGAGAATAAATTCTGTTGTATCACGATCAATTCCAATCAGTTCTCCTGTTTCTACATTAAAATCCATGCCACGAATATCACGTTTTTTTACCAGATTAATGTTCTCTTCACCATCAATAAAACAGCCTGTCAACGTACAAATGGAGGACAATTTATTATCAAAACCTGATAAGATAATATCATACGTATCATAATAAAAAACAAGTCCCCATAACGTTGTAATCACGATAAGCGTGGGGATGATTATCAGTAAAACAAACGTTTGCAGTCGAAACTGGTATTTAACCATTTTTAGTTGATATGTTGCGAAAAGAGTATTTGAAATATTGCGAGCGAGAAAAAAGGATACCATTATGCCGAACAAGAGAAACAGTGCATAAACAAAGAACACAATTTTTTTGATTTTCAATACTTGATTCAGGACATCCTTTGTATCTATCTGACACATCAACACCCATTTCCAGGGCATAAAATAACGAACATATATTTGCGTATGAGGTGAAAGAACGGGTTCATCACTAAAACCATATCCTTTTTGTTGTACCATATCAATGAGTCGTGAATATTTTTTTATATTGTCTGGATTGTGTTTCTTGATAGGCTGATTCTTTTTTGCTGATGCATCAATTATTATATTGTTGTTTAAATCGATAATATTGAAATACTTATTTTTTGGTGTTCCAAAGCGTATTGTTTTCAGCATATGAATTGCATTGTCGCGGGCAACTTTTTCAGAGAATGTACCAGTAATGACTTCTTGATTCAAACGGTCAAAAATATTCCAGATTTGTTCTGCTTGCTGATGGACGATTTCTTTTTGAGATGAAAACAAGGATTGCTCATACATTGGCAATAAAAATTTTATTATCATTATGCTGGAAAGGATAATGATCGTAAATGAAAGTGCAATGATTTTGATCGATATAATATTTTCTTTTTGTTGAGTTGACTGAGACGTATTCATGGTTTTCATGCATTCCTTTTTTATTCTTGTGCGTCGTAAATTTTATAAAGGTTGAAACAATTAAGAATCATCACCATCAGTGTTCGGAGAATTTACCACTGTCGAGCTTTTTTTTTCAGTCGAAATTTTTTTATCCAGCCGATAGGAAAATAAATTTAACGCGACTGAGGGATAAATATCTGCTGTTTTAATAATCATTTCAGCAGGAATGGCCAGAAGAGAAACTTTTTCAGATACCCGGGCATCTGATTCATACATCTTTGTACCATCAAGCACTTCTGTTCCCACAAGCATGTTCTTATCAAGAATTTCTTGAGTGTCTGGCATTGAAAGACAAACATGACCATGAGTAATCAAATAAACAGTATCCGCTGGTTCCCCTTTTCGATATAAGAACGTATCTTTTTCAAGATGAATTTTTTTAATATTTCTAACAATTAATTCCATTTCTGGAATACGAATATGCTCAAAAAATGTGGTTTGAGATAAAAAGATGGTGTAATCCAACATATTGAGTTCTCTGGCAGATGATTGCTCACCATGTTCTTTCTCAAAGTGAGAAAAAATGACATTTCTGGCCAGATCAAGATTAACATCAATCAATTTTGTTTCAATGTGATCCATTAATTCCGGCCGCATTTGATAGATGATGATTTCATATTTTTTTTGAATATCTTGTTTACACCAGATGGACCACACAGCCTGAATTGCACCAGCAGCTTCCAGTTGAAACAGGCTATCCAATCCTGAAACGAGTATTTGATCAATTGTTGGTTGTTCCACTTGATAGGTTGTTAAATAAAAAGCAATTTTATCTTTCAATGAACGAGAATCCACAAGGGGAAGCAAAAGGTTAAAAACTTTATGGCTACATCCCTGTTCAATGGTTTCAATGGCATTTCCGCGCGCTTTTGCGTTGTCTGAGCGAAGGGATGCTGCGATCAACTCGAAGTTGGGCAATTTTCCGCTGAGTGCCAGAAGTTCGAGAACAAATTCAATCAAACAGACATGAAGATCCATATACAATCGGGATAATAGATAAAAATCTGAATTATCTTCTTTTTCCTGGGATAGAACCCAGTGATAGCATAATAAATCATATGCATGTTTAATTTCACTGGTAATCAATTCTGGTGACAAAAATTCAAATTGTGGAAATGAAGATTTAGTTAATGCACGGGCAGCAATGGATTTACAATCATACGTAAAATTGGGATCATTTAATATATCAACCAGCGTTGGAACGCTTCGAAGCCCCAGGTTGGTAATAACTGCTTCCACTTTTCGTCGTTGGAGCGGATCAAACAATTTACTCATTAAAAGCAAAGGACGTATACATTCTACACGCTTGATCTTATCTATAATTTCAATGCCTTTTAATTTACTATTTGCATCTCCATACTGTACGATTGATAGAATATCACCCAGAAGATGCCAGCAGGATTCATCTGTAAGTTTTGCAATGGACTCTAATGCTTCTTTGCGAATATCTATTGATGGATGTTTCAAGTAGTGGACAAGATCATTGACATACCGCGGTGTTTCTGTTTTTCCAATCAATCGGATAGCAGTGGATTGGGATTTTTCATCGGCATTCAACCATTCTGTTGTTACATTAATGCACCGCTGATTACCACCCATTTGCCAACTATTCCACAATGCAAGTAAAGCTGCGGCTTTCCGTTCCATTGATGGTGATTGAATCATAAATTGAATTTCTTTATTGCTTAAAAGATTAAACTTCCCCATTTCTTCAAGAAATAAAGGCGTCAGGTGCGTTCTTGCTTCTTCAAACCATAACAGAAGTTCCTTGACAATTTCAGCATCATGGGTTTTCAAAATTTCAGATATGAGTGGGGCAGCAGAATGTTGATCTGTTTCAGAGCTGTTATCCATATATAACAACAGTGATTTAAACCCAATCGAAGCATCATGATAAATCAAAAATCGAACAGCGTCTACAGCGATTTTTTTATTGGATGACAGGACAGCCTGTTGCAAAAACACCAAATCATTTTTTGAAAGCATTTTTCCAAATTGTTGATCAGGAAACCGACTGAGATTCAACCATTTTTCTTTTAAGTTGGTTACCATGGCTTCTAAATATTGAGATTTTAAAGCAAATATAATACATAATGTCAGACCAACAATGCCCAAGGAAATAGATGAAATCATCTCCGGGCTGAATCGCGTGGCGGTAAATATGAGGAAGAAGCCACCCAGGGCTGTGGCTGTTGGCTCGCAGATGCCTTCAATAAAGGTACGAACAGTAATTTTCCCTTTTGATGGCAATGCGTTGAACAGCAAGTTTTGATTGTTTGATTCAATGGAAACAAATATTCCTTGATACACAAGAAAACCAAACACTGCCGCTCCAAAGTCATAGCTCAGTAAAAAATAACTGAAACATAAAATACTGGCAATGGGTTGAATCAATGTCATGGCAGGAATACCCATAATGGCAATAAGGCGATTAAAAACAAACAGATTCATAAATAAGTTAAACAGGTTTACCAGGGCATATAACATACCAAATAAAGCTGCGACCTCCGCAGCACTTCGCCCTTTCTCGAAAATGACCATAAATTGATACTCACAAATGGTCATGACAATCAATGTCAAAAGCGCAGACATAATCAGCAGACTTGTAAATTTTGATGATTTTATTGTTTCAATAATTAGTTTTATTTGACCCATCATTGAATCATTTTTAGCTTCATCAATAAAAACATCTTCAGTCTCAACAGGCACATACCTTTTTCGAATCATTACCAATACAGGAAATGTACACAATGCAATACATGACCAGATCAAATACAGTTGCTCAACCTGTACCCATTTGACAAGAATGGATACAGTCATCCCGCCAAAGATTGATCCAAATGCGAGCCCGGCACTAAAAAAGGGAAACAATCGTTTGGCATCGAGGATATCAAAATACTGGTCAATAAAACTCCAAATTAAGGTGTATAAAGCAATATACCATAATGCAGAATAGAGCTTGGCTATATAAATGACACTGTTATGAAAGGCTGAACCTGAAAACAAGGGTGATAAAAAGATGGATAATGAGATCCCGCCAACAATCAAAATAATCAATGTTGCATCAAAAACACGATCAATACCAAAACGATCCATAGAATAGGCTGCTATGGGAATATAAGCTAACATCACAAAAGGAGTAATCAAATAAATAACAGGCAACTTATCCGCACCGACATATGTTAGAAATAATGAATCAGATACACTGATTCCAAGAGCCAAACCGCCTTGAATCAGTGTGGACAATCCGATAAAAAAAAGAATTTTCAGGCCTTCACCTTGATGAATTTTAAATTTTTTTAGAATATCCTCGAACATTTTCCATTTTCCTTACAAAAAAACGCTTGCGAATGTGATTTTTTTACAAAGTCACCTTAAAAAATAATAATTAATTGATTTTGAATGGTTGATTGAACACTGTTTGTTTTGGATTTGTACCGACCTGAAAAAAAATAATTTTTTTTCAGAAACTGTACATATTTGAAAAGAAAAGAAAAATATAGCCCAAAAAAACTTTCTAAGTCAACAATAATATGAACTTTTTTTAGTATCTTTTTAAATATTTGTAGAGACGTTACATACAACATCTCTAAACAAACCGATAAAGGGCCAGCAGTTGGGGAAGTCGATAATTGTTAATCCCTTAGGGCGCATTCCCAAAAAGTCGGACATTTTAGATTTATTTGTTTATTTGTATCTGAAAGGGCGAATTAATATTAATATAGCCCAGGGCGAAGCCCATAGTCGTCAGGCTAAAAAGAATTTTGTTTAAAAATAACACTTTAAGTCCCGTTAGGGACGACAGATAATAGCCTGGAGCTTCAGCTCCAGGTTCTTGTTGCGGTTGTCATTTATAGCACTTCC
>PEAL01000206.1 GCA_002753725.1 Deltaproteobacteria bacterium | reverse complement strand
GGGCTGTCGGGATGAGAGATAACACGGTCTTCAGCTTTTAAATAGCGGTCTGTTTCATCGGCAAAATATAGATGAACCATTTTTTGGGACAATCGTGGGTGATCA
Organism: Deltaproteobacteria bacterium; assembly: GCA_002753725.1. Classification (GTDB taxonomy): domain Bacteria; phylum Desulfobacterota; class Desulfobacteria; order Desulfobacterales; family Magnetomoraceae; genus Magnetomorum. The sequence goes on along the minus strand of PEAL01000206.1, from coordinate 9,413 downwards.
ATCGCTTTTTCGCTTTCTGAGTTAGCATCAGTATCTGTTTCCTGCTGTATATCCCACATTCGAATGATTGTGGTTATACACTTTTCAGTATGTGTGACAACATCAGCAATGCCAATATCAAAATAATAAATAGCAGACATGATCATTATCATAAATACCAACAGGCCTGCCACCATCATACCAAAATAACGGAGTGCTTTTTTCATTTTTAGCCAGCTTTATCTTGAGGGCCATACCTTACGACGCTCAAGGCATGATCATCATCCTTTTTTATGTTCAACATATTGAGCGGCATCCAATGCAGCAATACACCCTTCAGCAGCAGCAATGACAATCTGTTTGGCATAATTTTTTCGCAGATCGCCGATGGCATATAATCCATCAAGTGCCGTTCGACAGCACTCATCGGTGTTGATATAACCATCGGGTGAACGATCAACGCCATCAGGTACAATTGCATTATTGGGGATATAACCAATAAAAATAAAGACACCATTCAGTTCAAGAGATCGCGTTTCATTGGTTTGGGTATTTTTGAGCATAAGGCCGTCAACAGATTGCCCATTATCTTTAATTTCAATGGGAATGGTATTCCACAAGACTTCAATTTTAGGTTCGGATAAAACACGTTTTTGTAAAATAGGACTGGCCCTGAGTTCATCGCGCCGATGCAATAAATACACTTTTTGAGCAAGCTTTGACAGATAGAGCGCCTCTTCGACAGCTGTATTTCCGCCGCCAACAACAGCGACTGTTTTATTGCGATAAAAGAAACCATCACAGGTTGCGCAATAGGATACGCCACGTCCATAGAACTCTGTTTCTCCTGGAATACTCAGTTTTCTGCTTCGCCCACCACACGCCAGAATAACAGCATGGCTGGTATAGGTCTGTCCATTGGAAAGGGTAACCATATAGCCATTGTCCGCTTGTGGTATAACAGAAACCACTTCTTGCTGAAGGGTTTCCAATTCGAATTTTTTGGCATGATCAAAAAATTTTTGAGATAAATCAAAGCCATTGATACTGTCAAAACCTGGATAATTTTCAACCATGTCTGTCATGGTCATCTGGCCGCCATATGCACCTTTTTCAATAAGCATTGTTTTCAATGTTGCGCGCATGGCATAAATACCAGCTGTCATACCACCTGGGCCACCACCAATAATGATTAAATCATACTGCATTGTTTTTAACACCTTTTGTCGTTGTTTTACCAAATCGACGGTCTCTATGTTTGTAATTATCTAAAATGGATAGGTATTCTGTTTCAGAAAAATCCGGCCAAAGCGTCTGGGTAATAAAAATTTCCGAATAGGCTATTTGCCAAAGCAAAAAATTGCTGATTCGCATTTCTCCGCTGGTTCGAATGAGTAAATCCGGATCTGGAAGACCTGCTGTATAGAGATATTGATTAAAATGATCTTCAGTGATTTGATCGGGGGTCAGTCGCCCAGACAAAACTTCTTTTGCACAGAGTCGTGCTGCATGAATAATATCATCTCGTCCACCATAGCTCAGGGCTAAATTGAGTATCATGCCATCATTGCCTGATGTGAGGGTGATGGTCTCGTTTAGAAGGGTTTGAACATCATCGGGCAAACGCGTTGTTTGCCCGATGCTGATTAATTTGATGTTATTGTCTAACAACTCATTTCGTTCAGATTTCAGGAATGTTTTTAACAGATGCATCAATGCGGCAATTTCTTTTTTGGAGCGTTGCCAGTTTTCAGTGGAAAACGCATATAATGTCAAAACAGAGATTCCCAATTTACGCGATACCCGAGTGATTGTTCGAACGGTATCTGCCCCCCGTTCATGTCCCTGAGTCCGGTTCCACATGCGTTTTTTTGCCCATCGACCGTTACCATCCATGATGATCGCAACATGCCTGGGTAATCCTTTGTTATCGTTCATAAGTCAATCTATTAGAATTCCAGTATTTCTTTTTCTTTTTCCTTGCAAAGACCGTCAACTTTTTCAATAAATTCATTGGTAATTTTTTGAACTTCATCCTGTCCTTTGAAAAGTTCGTCTTCCGTGATATCTCCATCTTTTTTCAATTTTTTGAACATTTCATTGGCTTCCCTGCGAAGGGTTCGAATGGTGATTTTACGTTCTTCTCCCATTTTATTGACCTTCTTTACCAGTTCTTTTCGTCTTTCCTCGGTCAATGGCGGGATGGAAAGGCGAATAATTTTGCCATCATTTGCAGGGGTCAGACCGAGATCTGATTTTAAGATGGCTTTTTCAATATCGCCGATGACAGATGCATCCCAGGGTTGAATGGTAATCAGGCGGCTTTCAGGAACGGATAATGTTGACATCTGACTGAGTGGTGTTCGTGTACCATAATAATCGACCCGGATACCATCCAACAATGACAGAGATGCACGACCGGTACGAACTTTTTGAAGTTCTTTCGTGAAGCCATCTCTTGATACTTCCATCTTGTCTTTTGTTTCTTCAAATACCATATCTAACATAATTCTCCTCCTGACAGAGCAATCACGCGGATATTCCAGTTGAAAATGCCCGCGTGATCGATAATTTCATAAATGTTTTCATTACGTTTAATGATCGATGTATGTACCGATTGACTCGCCACATACAAAGCGTTCAATATTGCCTTCTTTCTTGATACTCAATACTTCAACAGGTAACTGGTTGTCCATCGCCAGTGAGATGGCCGTCATATCCATGACACGCAACTGACGTTCAAGAACATCTCTGTAGGTTATTCTTTGAAGCCGTATGGCACTCTGATCTTTTTCAGGATCACGGTCGTATATACCATCGACTTTTGTGGCTTTGATTAACACCTCAGCCTGTATTTCTTTGGCTCGAAGAACCGCTGCCGTGTCTGTTGTAAAATAGGGATTCCCTGTACCAGCAGCAAATATGACAACGCGTTTTTTTTCCAGATGCCGAATGGCCCGCCTGAGAATATATGATTCTGCAATTTGATGCATTTCAATTGCGGTTTGCACGCGCGTTTCAACATTATTGCTTTGAAGGATATCCTGAAGCGCAAGGCTGTTCATTACAGTCGCTAACATCCCCATATGATCTGCTGATGTTCGGTCCATACCAAATGCTCCGGCTTTAACACCTCGAAAAATATTGCCGCCACCAACAACCAACGCAATTTGAACATTACGCAGATATATTTTTTTGATTTCCTCAGCGACATAGTTTAGCATTTCTGGGCTGATACCAAACTCAAGATTGCCCATCAAGGCTTCTCCGCTGAGTTTCACTAGAATGCGGTGATATTGAGGTATCAAGCTTATTCTCCTATCTGATACCGAACAAAACGTCGGATAGAAATATTTTCGCCGGTTTTTGCAATAATTTCATTTAAGTAATCGCTGATGGTAAGATTGGTATCCCGCACATAGGCTTGATTCATTAAACAACTGTCTTCATAGAATTTTTTCAGTTTACCTTCAACGATTTTTTCAACCACTTTTTCAGGTTTTCCAGTTTCTAAGGCCTGTCCGCGAAAAATTTCTTTTTCCTTTTCAATGACTTCCTCAGAAATATCTTCAGCTTTCACCCCCAGTGGGCAGGCAGCCGCAATATGCATGGCTATATTTTTTGCGAATTCGTTAAAATCATCGGTTTTTGCAACAAAGTCGGTCTCACAATTAATTTCAACCAAAACGCCAAGTTTCCCTCCCATATGGATGTAGGGGCAAACAACACCTTCTTTGGTTTCACGATCGGCACGTTTTTTTGCTGTAGCAAGTCCTTTTTTTCTTAAAAAATCAACAGCTTTTGACATATCTCCATCACATTCTTTCAGTGCAGCCTTGCAATCCATGATACCTGCACCGGTAGCGGCTCTAAGCTGTTTGACCATATCTGCAGTAATTGTTGACATTTTTTACTCCTATGTCTGTAAAATTTTCGAGCGCCGCACGTTTTCTAAACGTTTCCGTCAAGGCTACGCTTAAAAAAACTTACGACGCTCATTAAGATGTTATTGATCATTAATATTATTAAACAGCTGTATGTATCAGCTGTCAATTGTTCATCAGGCTTCAGGGACTATTTCTGTAGGTTCCGTGATTTCTGATTTTCGTTTGATCACTTCAACAATGGAACCATCTGGGCCTTCAATTTTTTCCTGAGTCGGCTCACTGGCCTTTGGCTCTTCTTTGATAGGTTCTTTTGGCTCTTTAACTTTGTGGGATACTGGTTTTTGTTTGTCTGTTTCTGCCTGTTGTTTTTCTTCGAATTTTTCCCGCCCCTGGATACAAGCATCAGCAATTTTAGATGTAATTAAACGAATGGCACGGATGGCGTCATCGTTTCCAGGAATCACATAATCAATGAGATCCGGGTCACAATTGGTGTCCACAACGCTGACAACCGGTATTTTGAGTTTTTTGGCTTCACGAACAGCAATGGCTTCATTTTTGGGGTCCACAATAAAAATTACGCCAGGTTCTTTTTTCATGCCACGAATACCACCGAGGTTGTTATCTAACTTAACCCGCTCTTTTTCCATTTTCAGACGTTCTTTTTTGGGAAACAAATTGACGGTACCATCATTTTTGATATCATTGAGATAATTCAGTCGATCAATCCCTTTTTTGATGGTTTGATAATTTGTCAACATACCACCCAGCCAGCGATTATGAATGTAAAACATTTCACAGCGATTGGCTTCCTCGTATATGGCATCACGGGATTGTTTTTTGGTGCCGACAAACAAAACACTTTTCCCTTTTGCCACGGTATCGACAATAAAATCATAGGCTGTTCGAAACATTCGAACGGTTTTTTGAAGGTCAATAATGTAGATACCATTACGAGCTCCAAAAATATAGGGTTTCATCTTGGGATTCCATCGTTTGGTCTGATGTCCAAAATGGACGCCTGATTCCAGCAATTCTTTCATTGTTACATAGGCCATAATATTAAAACTCCTTTGGTTTTTTCCGCCGCCCCATATTTTTATTACAGCAAACTAACTTTTCGACACAAAAGCACCAGAATGCTGCTCATGAAGCGTGTGTAATAATAAAGAATCAGAAAGGTTACCTTTTTATTTTTCTGATCCTTAAAAATACTTAAACGAATTCGTTTAGCATATGCAGGGGTAATTTGCAAGCAAAGATGATCTTTATTGGTCGTCATGTTCATCCCTATGGATCATTTGTATCATATCAGGAACAAAGGGCAATGATAGAGGATCAAAGGGCTGAAATAGCGCGGACAGATGAAAATGATGCAAAAAAACTTAGCTGCGTTTTTCCATAACGCCGGCTGTCATATTGAATGAATTCCTTTGGAATCAATATATTATCACTGACAGCATGTTCTGCAACAATAAGGGTTTGCTCATTTAAGCAGTGGATGTTTAGTAAATGCGATAAGGTGGTTTGTACATGAGCATGATGATACGGCGGATCCATCAGAATAAGATCAAACACATGATCTTTTAGACAGGATAAATTCTTAAGAATATTCCAATGGATAACCTGGCTGCTGCTTTCAATTTGAAAGGATCGTATATTTTCTTTAATCAATCGCATGGATTGCAGGTCATTATCAATAAAAACAACAGACTGAGCCCCTCTACTGAGGGCCTCGATTCCCATTGCACCGGTGCCTGCATAAAGATCAAGAACAGTCGCGCCAATGACAGTCTCTGCCAGGATGTTAAAGAGAGATTCCCTTTGTTTATCGGCAGTGGGACGTATGGTCATGCCGCGCGGGGTGAGTAATTTTTTTCGTTTAAATTTTCCGCTGATGATTCTCACGATTTATTCAATATTCTGAAGTATTTTTTGAACATAAGTGACACTTTCGCCAATGGCCTTGGCTGTTCTTTGAACAGATTGACCATATTGGTTCAATTTTTTTAAAATAAATGTTTTCTCAAATGCTTTTCGAGCATCAGAGAACGTGCTGAAAGCAAATAAAGACTCTGACGAATCGGTATCGATAAAAAGATAGGGGTTGTAAGGCGCTGGAATATCCGATGCTTCAATCATTTCTTTATTTACAGTAATGGCCAGTCGGCCGAGAAGATTTTTCATTTCACGAACATTTCCAGGCCATGAGTAGACATTGAACAATTCAATCACTTCTTGTGTCACCCTTTTGGGGGCACTTTGATTATCTTTAGCAAGTTCTTTCAAAAAGGTACCCACCAATATGGGGATATCTTCCAGACGTTCTCTTAGCGGAGGAACATCGATTGGCATAACGTTGAGTCTAAAAAATAAGTCTTCCCGAAAGTGCCCCTTTTGAATTTCCATTTCCAATTTTTTATTGGTACTGGCGATAATTCGGACATCAACATGAATATCACGGCCTCCACCCACACGTTGAAATTTTTTATCTTCAAGAATACGAAGCAGTTTACCCTGATTTTTGATACTCATATCCCCAATTTCATCTAAAAACAGCGTGCCTTGGTTGGCCAGTTCAAATTTTCCGATTTTTTTAGCTGTTGCCCCTGAGAATGCCCCTTTTTCATGGCCAAACAACTCGCTATCCATCAGGTCTTCTTGAATTTTTGAGCAATTGACATCAATCATCGGTTTATCCGATCGACGGCTAAATTGATGGATGGTTCGGGCAACGAGTTCTTTTCCAGTTCCATTTTCACCTGTAATTAAAATCCACGCATCTGTTGGGGCGGCCGTATGAATTTCTTTTTGAAGATGCATGATCGCACCACAGTTTCCTGTCAAAGAATGCTTTTCAATGGTTTTTTTTCGTAAATACCGGTTTTCTTCTTCAAGGCGTCTGAAATTCAAGGCATTGTTGATAGTAACAATCACTTTATCAATGGATAATGGTTTTTCAATAAAATCGTAAGCTCCCAGCTTGGTCGCCTTAACGGCTGTGTCAATGGTTCCATGACCGGTAATGATAATCACTTGAATGTGTTGATTGTCTTTTTTTATTTCTTTCAACGTCTCCATGCCGTCAATTCCTGGCATCCAGACATCGAGCAACACAAGGTCTGGAGATTCGTTTTCAATGGTTTTCAGGGCTTCATACCCATTTGATGCCGTTAATACCTCAAAGCCTTCGTCGGATAAAATTCCTTTTAATGACTGAAGGATACTGGGTTCATCATCTACTATTAGAATCGATGGAAACATGTTATCATCCTTTTTGTTTTTTTGCCCTTTTGGGGGGTTAACATTCGGGCAACGAATAAAAAAAACCGATAATTGCAGATATCTAAAAAAAAGAGTATGAAATACTCGAAAAATAAGTTCCCCATTTTAGATTGGAGTCCCAAAGCTTTAGCTTTGGGAGTTACAGAAAAACAACGCATTGAAAATCTAAGGAACTCCCAAAGCTAAAGCTTTAGGACGCCATTATTCATCGAATTAAGGATCGTGTCTCCGAAATTAAAATGGAGGACTTATTTTTCGAGCATTCCTATGTAACCAAAAAAAACGACAAATTGCAATGATAATCATTAAAGATTGATCTCAGGTGATTGCCTCATATTCATAAGAGGCAATCTGATAGATAGTCGTAATTTAGAGAACTTAGGACTCTCAGATAAAACGCGTATCAATTAATTTTTCAAGGTTAACAATACTTCCCATGCCCAATTGATCGTGCATATATCGTTGTATGCGATCAAAATCATCAATCACTGGAATTAAATTGTCTGTTTTAATGCCCTTTGGATCCATCAAAACTTTTTCCAAAATTGCGCTGGTAAATCCCAATCGCTGGTCAGGATCAAGAAAATCAGCCGCAATTTTGGCTGTTTCTTTGGGTTCATCAGCAATGTACTGGCCTGCTTGAATAAGCATGCTCACGAATTCATGTGCAGCATCGGCATGTTTTTCAATGAATTCATCGCGCATTGATAGCACACAACACGGATGATTGTTCCAGATGTCACTGGTCAGAATAAGTTTTTCACCGACATTATTAGCAATTGCTTTTGCGCCGATGGGTTCGGCAACCATAAACCCAGCAACATTTTTTTCTTTGGCTTGAAAATCAGGCATCATAATAGGAGGAATCACTTCATAGAAGACATTGACCCCTTCCTGACCAGCATACCCTGGATTTAATCCAAGATCGCGAAAATAAATATCTGAAAGCATATGATGCACAGACAAAAGATGGGGAAGATAGAACAACTTTTTTTGAAAAAATTGGCCTGGAGTTTTATGGTCTACGTCAACAGTGTCGAACATCTTGTTCCTGACACAGATGCTTCCATTTTTATGAGCCAGTAGAACAATTTTAACCCCGATGCCATAATTGAAGATATCCATAACAATTGGTGCCAAAATAAAAGCAGCGTCAACATCACCATTTTCCAGTGCTTTCTGCAAGGGGTTCCACAGAAGCATTCGTCGAGTCTCAAGTTCAAAGTATTTGGGGTTGAATTTTCCAATTGAAATGAAATGCTTTAAAACGCCTAAAATTAAATGATCTGTTATAGGAATATGCCCCACGAACAAACGGGGTTTTCCGGAATCTGTCATACGCGGAAGGTTTTTGGGTAGTTCTTTTTTTTCATTGTCTTTCAGTTTCCCCAATACATCTTCAACAGATTTCTGCAATTCTGCAACACCAAAGGGTTTGATCAAAAAATTGTTTGCACCTGCATCCATTGCTATACCCGCTTGCTTTTTTTCTGCCTGAGATGTTGCCATAATAAAGGGTATGTCTTTGTAAGAATCATTCTGTCTAACCCATTGTAAAAATTCCAAGCCGTTTTTATTGGGCATATTCCAATCACTGATGATTAAACCAATATCATTTTCTGGCGCCTGAATTTTTTCAATGGCCTGGATACCGTCTGATGCTGTAACAATATTCGCAAAACCTATTTCTTTCAGCATATTTGTTTCAGTCAATAACATAAATCTGGTGTCTTCAACCAGAAGAACAGTCTTATTCAAAATTTGACAGGATGGTATGGTCTCCATCATGGTTTTAACCAATAAAGAAAGGGCATCTGTATGAAATGGTTTCTTCAGTAGTTTAATATCATCTAATTCCTGAAAATCAATGGAACGGTCGGCAATAACAATGCACTGAATTTCAGGTTTGATGGATTTGCTGTAACGAATCAGTTCCATGGCATCCATATCGGAAAGAGTCATATTGGTAATGAGGATATCTATCGTTTCATTATGAATTTTATCCAGAGCCGATTCACCGGAAAAAGCGGAAAAGATTGTGTATGCCTGATATCGAAATACGTCTTCAAGACTTGTTGTATTCTGCGCTTCGTCAACGATCAATAATTTTCCATTGGGTTTCATCTCTTTTTTTCCTTTCTTTAAATTTCGGGGGGTCGTAAGTCATAATCATAAGTGTTCTGAGCTTTAGTTGAGAACTTACGACGCTATCGTTTAAATTATGTTGAAAATATGAAGGGTTAACTAATTCATAATGAAACG